>NZ_VIKY01000088.1:0-7606 GCF_009711925.1 Dolichospermum sp. UHCC 0352
CTTGGAGGGGATGTAAGACCAAAGTCTTAGGGACGTAAAAAATCCATGAAGTCCGAGGCAGTCCCCATGGAATTGGGAAGCCTACACTGTACCGTCAGGTCAGTGTAGGTAGTTCACGATATATACCTTAAATTTAGAGGTAAAAAGCAAAATACGGAAAGAAAAAGATTTTCCCAATGACAACTGACCAATGACAACTGACCAATGACAACTGACAACTGACAACTGACAACTGACCAATGACAAATGACAACTGACCAATGACCATTTCTTCAAGTCTGTCATGACTAACTGAAGAAATAAGCTACACTCATTTTAGGGGCGAACTCATACAGTTCGTCACAATACTTCTTGGAAGATATCCCTATCGCAGGAAGTGGGTTGAAGCCCACTTTTTTTATTGAATTCTCCCATGACTCATCCTTTAATACCACAAATTATTGATTTGGCGACACCAGTAGCCGCAGAACTAGGATTGGAAGTTGTTAGTATAGTTTTTCATACGAACCAAAACCCCCCAGTCTTGCGAGTAGATATCTTTAATCCTCTACAGGACATTGGACTGGATGATTGTGAAAGGATGAGCCGTGCCGTTGAAGCCTCATTAGATGCGGCCGATATCATTCCAGACGGTTACATATTGGAAGTATCTAGTCCTGGTATTTCGCGGCAACTGGTAACAGACAGGGAGTTTATTTCCTTCAAAGGATTCCCTGTAGTTATTTCTACTTCCCCACCCTCCGAACAACAGCAAGAGTGGATAGGTCTATTGATTAGCCGGGATGAAACTACAGTTTACCTTAATCAAAAGGGTCGTGTAGTAAAAATTCCCCGTAACCTCATTACCAAAGTCCAAATAGATGAGCGTAGCTAATCAATTTTAGATTTTAGACGTTGGATTAGGGACTGGTAACTGGTAATTGGTAATTGGGAAGGAGTAATTGGGGAAAAGAACACAATTATTTCTTAACAGTTATCTAATTTTGCTGACTGCTGACTTGACACTCTCCGCTCTAAAGAGATTGTCAATGTATAGTGTTGAGCCGTTAGGCAACATCGGGTGTTTGTACAGGTTAATTACCCTTACCTGTTAAAGACATTGTAACACCATAAGTCACTGAGAGATTTATCCCCTCTCTCGCTTAAAAAACACCCAAACATAAAAACCCAAAAAGGTTTTAGATTTTAAGTCTAGGGTCAGAAACGGTAAGTTCTACCGAGATTGCCTGTGGAGCGGAAAAACCTCTTAGAAGCCATTCTAAGACCGTGATGAAGCAGGAAGTAAACACTAAGGTTATCGCTGTCCAGATGTGTCTAGACTTTGGTAATTTTGGGTAAGTTTTATAGAACGGTTTTAAGCCTACTTTCTTATAAAATTTTAGGAGACTGCGTATGTCAATGGTGACTTTATCGGGATTAAAAGAGCTAATCGAAAGTATTAGCCAAGAACGAAACTTACCGCGTTTAGCTGTACAAGCAGCTATTAGAGAAGCCTTAATTAAGGGTTACGAACGTTATCGTCGCGCCCAAAATTTAGAACGCAGACAATTTGATGAAGAGTATTTTAATAATTTTGAAGTAGAACTGGATATTGAGGGTGAAGGATTTCGGGTTCTTTCCACCAAAACCATTGTTGAAGCAGTTGCTAACACTGATCATCAAATTTCCTTAGATGAAGTCCAGCAAGTAGCCCCAGAAGCCCAACTGGGAGATTCTGTAGTATTGGATGTCACCCCAGATCAAGGAGAATTTGGGCGCATGGCAGCCATGCAAACGAAACAAGTATTGGCGCAAAAACTGCGAGATCAACAACGCCAAATGGTGCAAGAAGAGTTTCAAGACTTGGAAGGCACGGTTTTACAAGCTAGAGTATTGCGATTTGAACGTCAATCTGTAGTTTTGGCAGTTAGTAGCGGATTTGGACAATCAGAAGTAGAAGCCGAATTACCCAAGCGAGAACAGCTACCCAACGATAATTATCGGGCTAATGCTACCTTTAAGGTATATCTAAAAAAAGTTTCCCAAGGGCAGCAACGAGGGCCACAATTGATGGTATCTCGTGCTGATGCAGGTTTGGTGGTTTATCTATTCGCCAATGAAGTCCCAGAAATTGAAGATGAGGTAGTGCGAATTGTGGCTGTAGCGCGAGAAGCTAACCCTCCCTCTCGTTATGTAGGACCCCGCACAAAAATTGCTGTTGATACCCTAGACCGCGATGTAGACCCCGTTGGTGCTTGTATTGGTGCGCGGGGATCACGAATTCAGGTGGTAGTTAATGAATTACGCGGTGAAAAAATTGATGTGATTCGCTGGTCTCCAGATCCAGCTACCTATATTGCCAATGCGTTGAGTCCAGCAAAGGTAGATGAAGTCAGACTCATGGACCCCGAAAGTCGCCAAACTCACGTTTTAGTGGCTGAAGATCAACTGAGTTTAGCTATTGGTAAAGAAGGGCAAAATGTGCGGTTAGCTGCCCGTCTCACTGGTTGGAAAATTGATATTAAAGATCAGGCTAAATATGACGAGGAAGCCGAAAATACTAAATTTGCAGCGGTGAGAGCGCAATATCAATCCCAAAATGATAGGGATGACAGGTCTGACCGAGAAGATGCAATGGCAGAAGAATTAGAATTGGATGAGGATAGATTTGACAATAGCGAGGAAGATTAATTCCCCAAATTTATCTGCAATAATTTGAAAAAGGAAGGGAAGCAGGGAGCAGGGAGCAGGGGGAATATTTCTTCCCAATGACAACTGACAACTAACAACTAACAACTGACAACTGACAACTAACAACTAACAACAGGCATTAAAAAATACATTGTTTAGTATCCCCAAGATATCTAACTTAAATCTGGCAGAAGACTGATGAAACCGAACTATCGGCGTTGTATTAGTTGTCGTCAAGTCAACTTGAAACAAGAGTTTTGGCGGATTGTCCGCGTCTTTCCATCTGGAAAGGTACAATTAGATCAGGGCATGGGGCGTTCTGCCTATATCTGTCCGCAAGAGAGTTGCCTACAAGCAGCTCAGAAGAAAAATAGACTAGGGAGATCGCTGCATGGAGCAGTGCCAGATACAGTGTATCAAACATTGTGGCAACGTCTAAATCACGGCGATCGCCAAGATCGCATTTAATGGTAACAACTAAAATTGCGATAGTCTCTAAAGATATTATGACAAAAGCCGAACTATTCGGTATCTGATCATAACCTTTAGTATCGTTCAAGTTAATGCCAAAATAGTAAATGGATGTAACCAGCTTTCTCGATCTCCTTTTTTGGACAAGACGCAAGGCATTACTCCCAACAAGTTTTTTTTTGATTGTATTGTGGAAGACTCACAAATCAGCAAAACAAAAAAACCAAAAATGGCGACCTGGTAGCGTCAAATCGCAGTTCTGCATCAACCATCATTCCTGGTGGAGATGTCAGTATTAACCCGAAACATCTCTCTTTCCTAACTGGAGTCACCGGCAATATCACCAAAGGCAACCGAAAAAACAGTGATCAAAGGGTGGAGATGTCACAAACCAGGCAACCATCCGCTAAAACTGTAAATTAAAGGGGAAAGAGTGGATGAACAACGGAAAAGTGAGAATCTATGACTTATCAAAAGAATTGAATTTGGATAATAAAGAGCTACTAGCAATTTGCGACCAGCTCGATATTGCGGTTAAAAGCCATAGCAGTACGATTTCCGAAGCGGAAGCTGAACAAATTCGTAGCGCAGCCGAAAAAGTCGCTGCTACGAATTTAGCCTCAAAAAAGGAACAAAGTACAAATGGCCATAAACCAAATTCATCTCAAAACCGTACCAACGCCCATCACAAACAGCAAATTCTAGAAATTCGCAAACCGAAAATATTGATAAACACTACCACCAACTCAACCGATATCTCAGTTGCTACTGACGCTACTGATGCTAATCCTCCGGCACCTCCAAGGCCTTTTGCTACACCAGTTTCATCTATGAATATAAAGCCGGCGGCACCAACTCGACCAGTACCCCGGAATCAATCTGAGACTCCACTTAAACCTAATCCTACCCAACCAGAACAGGTATCTAATCCTGAATCGGTTACAGAAAAGGTGAGAGCGGAAAAATCAGAGAAAATATCTACTCCCAGAGCCAAACCAGAGAAACCGCAAAAACCCCAGTTGGTTTCTCCTCCTGCTAGAGTAGATGGCGCAAAAGCGGCAGAAACACCAGTTTTAGCAACATCAGAAAAACCTCTTCTCAAACGCGATCGCTCACAGCCTGTTGAAGAAGATCCTCAGCCAGTGAGAAGTAAGGTTAATAGACCTTCATCTGATCAAGGTTCACCATCTGCACCACCTAGACCTAGTCGGGCTAATTCAGGAGCGCCGACAAGACCAGAACAACGCAGTGGTAGACCATCCGTTGGCGGTGATATCCAACGCCCTAGACCTGCCCGTCCCAGTGAACCAGCAGCCATTCCCACGGCGACTCCACCCAGACATCATGCAGGTGGCGCGAAAAAAGAAGGATTGGATGAAATACCAGTAGCACCCGATCTTTTGGATTTAAAACGCCCTACACCCCCTCGTTTGAACAAGGGTGGGAAAAAATGGCAAGAAGAAGAAATCATTGACGAAATCAAAGAAAAAGCGAAGGTTGGACCCAAAGGCAAACGGGTCAAACAAATCGTAGAAGATGATTTAGATGAAGATGATTTAGATGAAGACGGTCTAGAAAATTCCGCAGCCACTCAAGTTAGTCTCTCCATTGCCCGTCCTCCCAAACCCAAAGGGACTCGCTCCGGTATGCCAACTGTAGCGGTTGTGGCTGCTCCTACCACTAGAGGTAAAAAATCTAGTTCTTCCCGTGACCACAACAATCGTCGCCAAGAAAATGTAGAGCAAAAACCAGATCGTCCAGCCACACTAGATGTTACTGGTCCATTAACAGTCCAGGAGTTGGCTGAGTCCCTCGTAATTGCCGATACAGAGATTGTCAAAATCCTGTTTATGAAGGGCATGGCTGTTAGCATCACCCAAAATCTGGATATTCCGACGATTACCCTAGTCGCCAAAGAACTAGAAGTAGAAGTCCAAATTGTCGAACGAGAAGCTGAAGCCCGGAAAGTCACGGAAATGATTGACGTGGCTGATTTGGCTCACCTCATTCGTCGTCCCCCAGTTGTCACCATCATGGGTCACGTAGACCACGGTAAAACCACTCTCCTCGACTCTATTCGCAAAACCAAAGTTGCGTCTGGGGAAGCGGGCGGTATTACCCAGCATATCGGCGCATATCATGTTGATATCGTCCATGAAGGTAAACCACAGCAGATTGTTTTCCTCGATACTCCTGGTCACGAAGCTTTCACAGCGATGCGTGCCAGAGGGGCTAGGGTGACGGATATTGCCGTGCTAGTTGTAGCTGCTGATGACGGTGTTCGTCCCCAAACCATTGAAGCTATTAGCCACGCTAAAGCTGCTAATGTTCCCATTGTTGTGGCAATCAACAAGATTGATAAAGAAGGCGCGCAGCCAGAACGGGTTAAACAGGAACTTACTAATTATGGTCTCACCGCTGAAGATTGGGGTGGTGAAACCATCATGGTTCCCGTTAGCGCTATTAAGGGCGAAAACCTCGACACCCTCCTAGAAATGATTATGTTGGTGTCGGAAGTAGCCGAACTATCCGCTAATCCAGATCGGGTCGCAAAAGGAACAGTCATTGAGGCTCATTTGGATAAGGCGAAAGGTGCCGTTGCTACCTTGCTGATTCAAAACGGTACTCTCCACGTTGGAGATATGCTGGTCGCTGGTTCAGCCTTCGGTAAAGTCCGGGCTATGGTAAGTGACCGAGGCAAGCGTGTAGATGTTGCTAGTCCATCCTTTGCTGTGGAAGTATTGGGTTTAAGTGATGTCCCTGCTGCTGGTGATGATTTCGAGGTCTATGAAAACGAGAAAGAAGCTCGTTCTGTAGCCAGCGATCGCGCCGATAAGCAACGTCAGTCTCGATTGTTACAAGGTCGTGTCACTCTCACTACCCTGTCAGCACAAGCACAAGAAGGCGAGTTAAAAGAACTCAACTTGATCCTCAAGGGCGACGTACAAGGTTCTGTGGAAGCCATTATCGGCTCTCTGCGCCAAATTCCGCAAAACGAAGTCCAAATTCGGATGCTCCTAGCTACCGCTGGAGAAATCACCGAAACAGACATAGACTTAGCTGCTGCCAGTAACGCTGTGATCATTGGTTTCAACACCACCTACGCCAGTGGAGCTAGACAGGCTGCGGATGAAGCAGGTGTAGATGTTCGAGAATATAACATCATCTACAAACTCTTGGAAGATATCCAAGGTGCTTTAGAAGGTCTACTCGAACCAGAGTTGGTGGAAGAACCCTTGGGACAAACAGAAGTCCGTGCTGTCTTCCCAGTTGGTCGTGGTGCTGTTGCCGGTTGTTATGTTCAATCTGGTAAGCTCGTTCGCAACTGTAAGGTGCGCGTCCGTCGCTATAACAAGGTAGTTTACGAAGGTGTTCTCGATTCCCTCAAACGGATGAAAGAAGATGCCCGTGAAGTCAACGCAGGTTATGAATGTGGTATCGGCATTGATAAGTTCCATGACTGGGTGGAAAATGATATCATTGAATCCTACCAATTGGTAACTAAACGTCGGACTCTGACTATGACTAAGTAGTGACGTGCATCCAGCGTTGAGTGCTGAGTTAATGAGTGTTGAATTGAGACTGTTCCGAGTTCAACACTCAAATAATGTAAACTCAGCACTCCGTTTAAAAGGAGTCAGGAGTCAGGAGTCAGGAGTCAGAAGAAGAATGAAGAAGAAGGAAGAAATGAAAAAGAAGAAGGAAAAAGAAGAAGGAAGAAATGAAAAAGAAGAAGGAAAAACCTGTTCTAGTCCGAGTTTTATTATCAATTCATGTCTTACCCCCTTGGGTTGCTATAAATTTTAAGAAAATTCTCTGTTTAATTAAAAACAAGTTGTTTTAGAAATTTCTCGCATAAAATTCCGCATTTAGTGATGAATGAGACAGAATTTTCAGGTGTAAAACCATTATCTTGAAAGAAGATTAAACAAAAATTTTCAATTTTAGCTTTGGGTGACTAGATTTACGTGTTCCCCTTGTGTGTGAAATAAATTATCAATCTGAAATCTAAAATCCCAAATTGTCTAATTCTGGAAGTGAAAAATAAGGAATGAGGAATTATGGCTCAATTTCCAACTTCTAGCGATTACGCGCATACTACTGACAGCAAAGTCTCTGTCAACGGTGAGCGTAAAGATCACCAATTATCTGCTAATACTCAATTTTGGCATAACCTGAAATACGTGATTTCTGCTAGTTCCGGTTTTCAAAGATGGCAATTAGAATGTAACGCCAAATTACAAAGTTTACGTCTAGATCAACAAGTACAAATGTATTTACGAGAGACTTTAGAAACTTTAGCTTATTAACCCTTTGACCGAAAAGACGGGACACAAGCCCCGTCCTTCCAGGACGGCTTTATGCTAAAATTTGGTCATAGTCGCCATAGGGCATTGGGAGACTTTAAACGGACATGGAGGGACGATAAGACCACTTGTGGCGGGTTCTGGCGAAGTGTCAAGTG
>NZ_VIKY01000089.1:0-6906 GCF_009711925.1 Dolichospermum sp. UHCC 0352
AGTATGCCCGCACTACAAGAGTTTCATGATTCAACTTTGTACCTCATAAGAGCGGAAACCGCTGTAACTTGTCACCAATGTCGCAGGTTAGTGTTTATTGTGGAGCTAATTTATACAACTCTTATGTTTGTACTATCTTTATAGTAATGCTTATACTGTTCATATTAGATAGCTACCAAACTCCATTAGCAATGAGTTCTATCACGCACGCCGCTACTGTTGCTGTACAACGCAATTTAAAACAACTGTTTCCTAATTTGATTAAACGTAATTCAAAAACACCTATCTGTAAATACCTCTAAAACAGCCAATATCACCTTTGCATGACTGTCTGTACCTGAAACTCAAAAGAGAGGCATTACAGGTCAATATAGCGTGAGTAGTTAGCTGATGGCATGATGAAACTACAGAATAAGGTATTTATATAAGGCTATCTTATAGATAAATGTTACTTAATAAGTATTCCTGTTATGCAACTACTATGCAAGTTCCCATCTGTAATGAGATACTGGTAGAGTACAGCCAACTTATGCAAGCTACCAGAAGTATTGAATTCCCGTCATTTTAAAAAGCCCGTGACGAGGATTGAACTCGTGACCTCACCCTTACCAAGGGTGTGCTCTACCACTGAGCCACACGGGCGAAATAGAAGCTAAAAATAAGATTTAAAATGCTGTACATTTGTTTATAGCACAGCATTTATAATTCTTAATTTCTGTAGGATATGGGCCGAGCTGGATTTGAACCAGCGTAGGCGTAAACCAACGGATTTACAGTCCGTCTCCATTAACCACTCGGACATCGACCCGTTTGTGTCCCACGCTTAACTATAATAGCAGTAGTCTCTGGGTTTGGCAAGGGGTTGGAGAAAATATTTTTGGATAAAGTCTGAATCCTTTACTCCAAAGTAGTTTCCGAGATTTACGCGATTAGTTCTCCATTTTTTTGTAGAGAGTACAAGCGGGTTAGAAGTTCAGCTTGGGGGAAAAAATTCTAGCCGATACCGATATAAAGCCACTGGTCGAGAACCTGCGGTAAAATAATCAGGATCTTGGGGGGAAAGGTAGACAGCAGTTACTTGATCTGCGGTAATGGCTGGAGATGGTGTAGAAAGCTTTTGATAGGCTGTGGTTGATTCTACAGTATTCAAATATGGACGATAACTGCCTTTAAATAATTGTTGGAAAACTTCTGTGGTGATGAATTGATTATCTGCTGTTGTTTCTGTGGCGCGATCGCTGATAATAGAAATTAATTGCCGTTCACCCCGCAAAAATGTAATTTGACGATTGGGAGATTGAGGATCTACTTTGGATGATAAAACAGCCTCATTCCCTAAATAAGCTCTGGATAGGTTTAAACTATTAAATTCTCTATCTGCAACTAATATTGATGCTTGCTTTTGGAAGTTAGCAAAAATTTTTAACCCCGAATTAGTTGGTTTAACTTTTATGAATTTAACTAAAAAACTAATTGGTTGATTTAATTGACTACGATTACCTTCAAAGCCTGGTGTCACTATATCCGGTGCTAAAGGTGCGGCTAAATCTACTAATGTGCTGGTAACTTTCCAAGTCCCAGACATCCATTCTGGGTAAACTAAATCTCCTTTGGCTGGTTTGACTGATGTTAATTTTTCCCATTGGGGGAATTTGGCTAAATTTTCTGCTAATTCTCCAGCTTGGGCTTGATTATTTCCTAAGAACAAAAAAAGCATTAAGCAAAAGCTAATAATTATTTTTATCACCATATTCAACAATTAATAATATTCATTTAGTTTAGATCCCCAACTTCTTTGAGAAGTCGGGAATCTAGGGATTTCAAAATTATAAGGTTTCTAGGGCTAAAGGTTGCCAAATTTCCCCATACTTTTCTTTTAAAGTTTGCCAAGCTTCTACTTGTCCTAGTTCGTATTCTCCAGGTTTACCCCATTGCAGAAAGAGGCTTAATGCAGGTTTTTCTTCTGCATCTAAAAACCGAATTGCATAGGTTGTAAAATTCCCTCTTTTAGCTTCACCTGTTTCAAATTTCACTTGTTGAATCATATCCATATTCAAATGAAATTCAAAGCCTTCGGTGTGCATATTCGCATATTTACCTTTTGGTAATTCGGCGTAATATAGCTTTTCTATTTTTCCTCTAGCTTCTAAAACAGCGGCGCTACTGGTGACAATTAGGCGCAAAGTTCCCAAGGTTTCACAAGCTTCTAAAAATTCTTTCAATGTTGTTGTCATCATTTATGTTGAATATGAATTAGTTGACGTGATGGAAAATGAATAAATAACTTCTGGCTATAAAAGTTTATAACATGATTGGACTCAAATTGCTATCATGAATAAATATGATAAGTAGGTCGGCGTTAAAAAATCAATCTATGTAACGAAATATAAATTAACGAATACCTTATAAATAGGGTGTTTCACGGTTTTTACAAAACTAAACATATATCGATTTTATTGGGCCGACTTACTTATGGTAAATTGTTCTCTTGAACATGAGATTTATTTATGAAAATTCAAAGCCTTAAACTCAAACATTTTAAGAAATTTCGAGATCAGGAATTAGATTTTACTGATCCAGAGACAGGTTTAGCACAAGATTTAATTGTTCTCATTGGGATGAATGGGGCTGGAAAAACCAGTATATTACAGGCGATAGCGGCAATACTAGGTACAGCCACAGGAAGATTGAAAAAACCTGCTGATTTAGATTGGCCAGGGTTTAACTATGACTTGCTGGGTAGAAATTGGCGGGGATTTCCATCTCATGTGACTATAAATATACAATTTTCTAAATCAGAACTACAAGCTGTAGGCGAATTTCAACAAAAATTACAAGAAATGGGTCGTGATTTACTTCCTCCTGCCCAAAAGCATCTTGTTACTTTAAAATGGCAAGGAGACGATGTAAAAGCAGATAGCGCGGCTGAATTATTTCAATTTAAAGGACGACAATACGCTAAACAATTATTTCGTTCTGAAGGGTTTCCAGTTTTTGAAAAAGTGGGTACGGTTTTTTGGTACACAGAACAGAGAACTGCAACTAGTTTAACTCCTGAAGATCCAGAAAACAAATTAGAAATTACAGAGGATATTTTACGTGATCGCCTAGCAAAGTGGCAAATGGTTCATCAAAAGAATAATAAAAATTTTCGACCAGGACAAAAAGATTTATACGCAGAAATGGAAAGAATTTATCAAGCAGTTTTTCCAGGGCGTGTATTTCAAGGTGTGGAAATACGAGATAATATTGATGAAATTTTTAGTGAACCTTGGTTTTATCTCTATGATGGTAAAAACTACTATGAAATTTCTGAAATGTCTGGGGGAGAACGTGCTATTTTTCCTATGCTTATAGATTTTATGAGTTGGAATATTCACAATTCAGTTATTTTAATTGATGAAATTGAATTACATTTACATCCACCGATGCAACAGGCATTATTGAGAGCTTTACCGAAATTAGGTAAAAATAATCAGTTTATTATTACAACCCATTCTGATTATGTAGCTCAATTAGTACCTGAGTCATCTATTATCAGAATTGAGGAGTAATTGCATTGTGGGAGTAGTTAATAATAAAGTTATTTTCTGTGAAGGTACGCTCGACAAAGACCTTATTAATCAGCTATTAGGAAATTTATCAAATCAGATCACTATTGTTCCTACTGGTGGAAAGTTTAATTTTTCAAATTTTGTTCCAGGTTATTTATATCAAAATACAAATATTGAAAATAATAAAAATAAGCATGAGAAAAAGGAAAATACCCAAAATTACCTAATTTTTAGGGATCGTGATTTTGATATTGAACCTACTTCAGAAATTAAATTACTACAAATAGATAAACTAAGAAATCGAGCTTTTCTTTCTCATCGTACCTGTATTGAAAATTATTTACTTAATCCTGAACTTATTCATGAATATTGGTCAACACAATATGCAAATAATTTAGAAAATCCTATTTCTAATAATAAGTGGGGTCATAAAGATTCCCCTGGAGTTGATGTTATCACTAAATGGATAGAAGATGCTGCTAGGATTTTGCAAGATTATCAAGCTGTAAGATGGGCTTTGGGTAATTTATGCCAACTTACCGCTAGTAGAAAACAATTAAAAACGAGATGGATTAAAGGTACAATCCCCAATTCTCTAACCTTATCTGACTGCGAAGAAAGGGCTGAGTCTTTAATTAAAGACTTTACAAATACAGTTCAAGAAGTCACAATAGATAAATTTAAAAACAATCTTCATAAATATTTACAACTCTTTGATCAAGAGGAATTTTGGATACAAAAACAATATTTAATTTGGTTTGATGGCAAAGATATTCAAAAGGCAATGGACAAAGTTAGCAAAGATAAAAAACTCCCATATAGATCATATAATAGATCCTATATTTCTATGGATCATTTTTCTAAATGGGCAATTAATCATATTGATATTAATCAATATGATGATTTAATTGAATTAAAAAATAAAATAGAACAGCTATAGGTGGTCAATAACCATTGACTACTAACTACTGACTACTAACTAGTATATAACTAATTTACTACGTTTCGTATTTCTCATACGCAGCAACAATTCGTTGCACTAAAGGATGACGCACCACATCTTTTTGGGAAAATTCGCAAATCGCAATTCCTTCCACGTTTCTGAGAATTTGCAAAGCTACATCTAAACCTGATTTTTGATAATGTGGTAAATCAGTTTGGGTAACATCACCTGTAATCACCATGCGGGAGTTAAAACCCAATCGGGTTAAAACCATTTTCATTTGCGCCGGTGTGGTATTCTGGGCTTCGTCAACGATGATAAAGGCGTTATTTAATGTCCGTCCTCGCATATAAGCTAATGGTGCGACTTCGATGATTTCCCGTTCGATTAAGTTGGGGACTTTTTCGGGGTCTATGAATTCATTAATGGCATCATAAAGAGGACGTAAATAGGGATTGACTTTTTGCTGTAAGTCTCCTGGTAAAAAGCCGAGTTTTTCCCCTGCTTCCACTGCGGGACGGGTTAAAATCAGCCGTTCAAATTGATTACTGAGTAGGGCTTGAACGGCGATAACTACCGCGAGATAGGTTTTTCCTGTTCCCGCAGGACCAATACAAAAGGTTAAATCCCGTCTGCGAAGTGCGTCTATATATTGGCGCTGGTGAAAGGTTTTAGCGCGAATTTCAAAACCTCGGCGAGTTTTGGCGAGGATATCGCGCTGTAGGTCTTGTAATTGGTCTTCTGTATTTGTATCCAGGGCTTGACGGGCTGTGAGAATATCAGCACTAGAGATATTATTACCTTTACTCCACAAATTTTCTAGCGATCGCACTAATCGCTTTACTAATTCTACCTGTTTAGGTGTTCCCGAAATTAATAATTCTTGTCCCCGCAGAACTAAGTTAGCTCCTGTTTGTTGGCATAATAACTTGATATTTGCCTCACCATATCCAGCTAGAGCGATCGCACTGGACATACTAGGCAGTTGAATTATGGAATCATCTGCCATATTATTGCTGAATTGGGTAAAAAGTAGTTGTTAACAAAATTAATATTTTCCGATTAAATGTAAATTGAAAATTCTATAATTTTCTGTTAATTAGTATTTGTATGATTGGGAAATGGGCTGACAACATTTGTTAATTCTTGGCTGGTAAATCCGCCATAAAAACGGAATTATTCGCCAAGATTTGACAATGCTGTTGTCCCTGTCTCCATCTTTCCCAGAATTCAATCTGTCACCAACCATTTAAACTAACTAGGAGAGTGCGGCAAAAATCACTAATTATTAAAAACCACTAAAAAGCTTTTGTAATTTGCTTTTTCAATTTTTAATTTTTAATTTTTAATTCCGCCCTGCGGTACTAGCGTAAACGTGGTTTAACAACAGGTTTGGGAATATTGTTCTCTCGTTCTTTCGACTTGGGTGGTAGTATCCGCTCTTCCTGTTCTTCATCAAAAGACACACTTTCCCGACTTTGGGAACTGTTGCCATAAATATCCAGGTATACTGATTGCCCAGCTAGTTCGGCTGCGGCGGCAATTACAGTGCGAATTGCCTGGATATTTCGTCCCCCTCGACCAAACACTTTTTCTTTATCTGTGCTATTAAAAGCAATGCGAACCCAAGCCCGCTTGAGGGTTTGAGACATTTCACAATCAACGCTTAAAGATTCTGGAGATTCTAAAAACGGCTGCACAAGAAACTCTACCAGCCCAACATAATTGGGACTGGTTGCTAGGGATTTCATCTCAAGACTATGATGCGGCTGTTGCACTGACCTGTTCAAAAACGTTAGCTTTTACGAGGATACTACGAACTGTATCGGTAGGTTGAGCGCCTTGTTGTAGACGCTTAATGATACCAGGAATGTTTAATTTTACTTCATCAGTTCTGGGGTTATAAAATCCTAGTTCTTCTAGGGGGCGACCGTCACGACGGGCCAGGTTGTTAATAGCAACAATCCGGTAACTTGCTTCGCGCTTTTTGCCAAATCTTTTTAAACGCAATTTGATCATGTTGAGAACTGTTTCTCCTGTTCCTAGTGAGTGAGTTTGTAACTGATTGATAAGGAAGTGATGGGGATATTATACCCGCCTTCACAACTTCCAACACTGAAATGCTAATTTTAGCACTTTTTAGCCGTGAATGGCTATTAGTTTAGTTGTCAGTTGTCAGTTGTCAGTAAGAAAGATATTCTTTTTGCCCCCTACTCCCGTGGTTTCGGGATAAAACAGTTGTAGTACCTTAACC
Source organism: Dolichospermum sp. UHCC 0352 (assembly GCF_009711925.1). Classification (NCBI taxonomy): domain Bacteria; kingdom Bacillati; phylum Cyanobacteriota; class Cyanophyceae; order Nostocales; family Aphanizomenonaceae; genus Dolichospermum; species Dolichospermum sp. UHCC 0352. The sequence continues at coordinate 6,752 of NZ_VIKY01000089.1, forward strand.
TTTCCTCCATTACCTGCACTAATTCATTATAAACAATTTTGATAAATTATTGATCAGAGCATATACTACTAGTTTGTTAAGATAAAAATGATGGACTGTAGTGTGAGCGTCTCGCTCACGCGGGCAAGACTTGTACTGAGCTTGTCGAAGTATGC
>NZ_VIKY01000008.1:0-31029 GCF_009711925.1 Dolichospermum sp. UHCC 0352
CAACCTCCCCAACCTCCCCAACCTCCCCAACTTCTATGCTGAGTACATTGATTTTACTGCCGTTAATTGGTGCGGCTTTTATTGGTTTCTATCCTTTTACCATCTCTGGTAAACTATCCCGAATCATTGCTTTCGTCTTTAGCGTGATTATTTTCGCATGGAGTATTTTCCTAGCAACTCAGTTTAACCCAGGAGAAATTGGTCAACAATTTGCTGAATCCTTACCTTGGGTAGATGCTATTGGCTTAAACTACAATCTGGGGATAGATGGTTTATCTCTCCCGTTATTAATTCTCAATGGACTATTAACCTGTATTGCTATTTATAGCAGCGATGAATCCCAACAACGTCCGAGATTTTATTACTCTCTAATTCTGCTATTAAGTGCTGGGGTGATAGGAGCATTTTTAGCACAGGATTTATTATTATTCTTCCTGTTTTATGAATTGGAATTAATACCTCTATATCTGCTAATTGCGATTTGGGGAGGTGAAAAACGAGGTTATGCAGCCACAAAATTTCTGATTTATACAGCTTTTTCAGGAATCGTTATTTTAGCCAGTTTCCTGGGTATGGTTTGGTTGAGTGGTTCTCCCAGTTTTGGACTAGCAACCTTAAATTGCCAATCTCTACCCTTAGCAACGCAAATTTTACTCCTTGTCGGCATTTTAGTAGGATTTGGTATTAAAATCCCCCTCGTTCCCTTCCATACTTGGCTACCAGATGCCCACGTGGAAGCCTCCACACCCATATCTGTGCTGTTGGCTGGGATATTATTAAAATTAGGGACTTATGGCTTACTGCGATTTGGCATGAATTTATTGCCAGATGCTTGGGCTTATGCAGCACCTTGGTTAGCTACATGGGCAGTAGTTAGCGTTTTGTTTGGGGCATCCTGTGCGATCGCGCAAACAGACATGAAAAAAATGGTGGCTTATAGTTCTATTGGCCACATGGGCTATGTTTTGTTAGCAGCAGCCGCATCCACACCCCTCAGCGTCTTGGGGGCAGTAATGCAAATGATTAGTCACGGATTAATATCCGCTATGTTATTTCTGTTGGTAGGAGTTGTTTACAAAAAAGCTGGTAGTCGAGATTTAAATGTCATTCGGGGACTATTAAACCCAGAACGAGGTTTACCAGTTATTGGTAGTTTAATGATTTTTGCCGTTATGGCCAGTGCAGGTATACCGGGAATGGTGGGATTTATTTCCGAATTTATTGTTTTTCGGGGCAGTTTTGCAGTTTTTCCGGTACAAACATTGTTAGCAATGCTCGGAAATGGTTTAACTGCGGTTTACTTCCTAATTCTCCTGAATCGTGCCTTTTTTGGGCGGTTATCAGCAGCAGTGATGAACTTACCTCGTGTGTATTGGAGCGATCGCATCCCTGCCATCATTCTAGCAGTAGCGATCGTTATTTTCGGCATTCAACCTAATTGGTTAGTCCATTATACCCAAGCCACAATTACCACAATGGTAAAAACGAATAATCATCATCTAGTAGCAAATCGGGAACTATTGGATTCTTAACTTTCCGAGAAAAATAATCACCACAACCAGATCATCAAACAAATCAAAAAAATCCCAAACATCATAGTTAAGACAGTGGAGGCCGATAATCACCACAACCAGATCATCAAACAAATCAAAAAAATCCCAAACATCATAGTTAAGACAGTGGAGGCCGATAATCACCACAACCAGATCATCAAACAAATCAAAAAAATCCCAAAAATCATAGTTAAGACAGTTGAATTCCAGGAGAATTGACATCATGAAAACTCAAAAAAATCCCACCTACAACCCTTTGTCTGAATATATTCACCGATTACAAACTGGAGAAGCATTACTCAAAGATAGTCCCGAAAACGTTTTAGAAGTTGTTGGCATTCTTAAAAGTTATGGAGTGGTTTTAGATGCTTATTCTAAAAATCTTATCTACATTGCTGAACATCAATTTTTAATATTTTTTCCCTTCTTTAAATATTTTGATGGTGATGTTTCTTTTGCTAAATTATTCCGCCATTTATGGCATGATCGGATTAATTTTGAATATGCTGAATATTGCATGAAAACCATGATGTGGCATGGTGGTGGTGGTTTAGACGCATATTTAGATACTAAAGAATTTCAAGATAGAGCTAAAGCTGTTATTGCTGCTAAATTTAAATATAATCCCCTGATTTTGGGACTTAATGAACTGTTTCCCGAATTCTTAATAGAACAGTTACGAGTCTCCGCTTATTACACTGGTTTAGGTCAATTTTGGCGAGTCATGGCTGATATGTTTCTGAGTCTATCAGATCGCTATGACAACGGACAAATTAAATCAATTCCCCAAGTTGTAGAACATATTAAACTGGCTTTAGTTGCAGATGCAATGACACCAATTACATACAGTGTCAAAATAGGCGATAAAGTCTATGATCTGATTCCCAAATCAGTTGGTTTAACCTTCCTTGCAGATACCGCAATTCCCTATGTAGAAGCCGTATTTTTTAGAGGTACACCATTTTTAGGAACAGTGTCTTTAAACGCTCAAGCATATCAAGTTCCTCCAGATCAATCTCGATTCCAATATGGTGCATTATACGCAGATCCTTTACCTATTGGTGGTGCAGGAATTCCTCCCACATTATTAATGCAAGATATGCGTCATTATTTGCCAGAATATTTACATAATATTTATCGTCGCAGTCTCAGAAGTGAAGATGATTTGCGAATACAAATTTGTATGAGTTTCCAAAAGTCGATGTTTTGTGTAACTAGCGCCGCGATTTTAGGACTTTTACCTTATCCCTTAGATACTCAAGATTTATCTGAGCAAAAAAATAATCAAATCTATTTAGAGAAGTGGTTAGCAAGATTAGAGAATTCACAATTATTAGCAGTGAATAAATAGGGTAATATGGCTTCGCTACATGATCAGATTTCAAAAATATTATTTTTTCGCGTTTAAAAGAAGGAAATCTATTGACACGAACTGAAAACCGTGTTATCATAGTTTTGACGAGGAAGAACTATCTTCTGTGCATAAGCAAATTTATTTATCATTAAACGAAACAAGACTAAATAAAATTAATCATAAATAGGGTAACGAATTGCCAACAAGACGTAGTATGGCGTAATGAGCTATTGTATCAACCCGCACTGTCCCAAACCTATTGACCTAGCAAATGCAAATAATCCTATTTGTCGTAACTGTGGGTCACAATTACTGCTGCAAAATCGTTATCGGGTACTCAAACAACTAGGACAAGGTGGTTTTGGGAATACCTTTGAAATTGACGACATTGGAAAAACCAAAGTTTTAAAAGTGCTGACTGAAAATAACCCCAAAGCGGTGGAATTGTTTCAACAAGAAGCCAAGGTTTTGAGTCAGTTAAACAGTGTGGGTATTCCCAAAGTCGAAGCAGATGGTTATTTTACGGTTTTACCTAAAAATATTTCTGTACCATTGCATTGCTTGGTAATGGAGAAAATTGCAGGAGTAAATTTAGAGCAATGGATGGAATTTCGTAATTATCAACCTATTTCTGAAAAAGAAGCTCTCAATTGGCTCAAACAAATAGTAGAAATTCTGGCTTTAGTCCACGCTCAAAAATATTTTCATCGTGATATTAAACCTCAGAATATCATGCTGCGACCAAGTGGGCAACTTGTCTTAATTGATTTTGGTGCAGTGCGACAAATCACAACCACAATTTTAGCGGGAAATTCCCATACTAGAATTATTTCTCAAGGTTATTCACCACCAGAACAACAAAACGGTTATTCTGTACAACAGTCTGATTTCTTTGCTTTGGGACGGACTTTTATATTTTTACTGACAGGTAAAGAACCCCAGGATAAAGCTATTTATGATCCTCTGACTAATGAGTTACATTGGCGAAAATATGCAGTTAATATTTCTCCGCTTTTAGCAGATTTAATTGATAATTTAATTGCTCCAACTGCAAATCAGCGTCCTGAAAATACGAGAGTTATTTTACAGAGATTGCAGAAAATTGAAAAGGCATTAAATCAACCGTATATTTTCGGAAATACCACCAATATTCAATCAAAAAATAGTTCTTTACCGACGGTTTCTGTTAGTCCAGGTAAATTATCTCAAAGCGCGGGTAAACCTGGTGGAAAAAGTACCAACTGGGGGCAAGTTTTTCTAATCATATTTAGTTTAGTTTTAGGACGCTCTATTAGTTTTGTATTAACCAAGAAAAATGTATATACAACACCTATTGTTAGTCCTAGTATTTCTAATTCATCACCAGTTATTCCTATTTCTGAATCTACACCAAAGGCTAAAACGCAAATTCAGCCAAGTCCTGTAAATGTAATTTCATCTGAAGATTTGCAAGCTGAAAAAGCGAAAAGGGAAAAAATAAAAAAACGTGAAGCTGCTTTAAAAGCTGAACGAGAGAGAAAAGACGCTATAGAGAAACAAAGGAAATTAGAATCAGCCGCTAAAGCCGAACAAGAAAGACTAAAGGATATTAGGAAACAAAAAGCAGCTAAAGAAGCACAGGAAAAGCTGGAAACTGAGAGACGAAAGAGGGAATTTGAAGCAGCCATATTAGCACAACAGAAAGAACAAGCAGCACTGCAAAATAAACAAAGAAGACAAGCAGAAATGCAAGCTAAAAAGGCTAAACAAGCTTTGGGAAGAAAATCACAAAAAACAATTGTGTTAACTCCAAAGAAACGACAATTACTACCTAAACCACAAAAAGCGAGGAAAAAACAAGAAAATACACCACATTCACATGATAATATAGTTGATGCCACTAAACCTTGGGAAAATAAACATCCCATTCCTAAAGCTTCCGATGAATTAGAACAGGTAATCAAAGAGGGAAATCAATAATGAAATTCACAGTTAAAGGTTTAATTGCTTTATTTGTAACTAGCTCGGCTTTGTTTTTAACGCCAATGAGAAGTGATGCTCAGGTTAATATGAAAATACTTGCTGAGGTGGCTGATAGTTGTCAGAAAAATGTACTTTCTAAAAGCTATTATCAGCAAATGGGATTAGATATTAATACTGAAGAAATATCTTCTAATTATTTAGGCATATGTATCAAATATCGATATCATTACTCTTTAGTTTTATCTCGATTTCCTTGGCTAGTTTCAACAGCAGAAATACTGCCGGGGTATCCTGGTTCTGTAGTTATTGGAACACTAGCAAATTCTTTCTCATATAGTGGTCAAATGCAATTATTAGACTGTCTTATTTCTCAAAAAGCATCTAGTAGTGAATGTTACAGTACACGGAAATATATTGCTTATGATAAATACAGGAGTTTACGTTATTTGCCGGATTATTATAGTGGTTATCATAATAAGCATAATTATCTACTATACGTTTGCCCTTCTTGTGCTGTAGCTCATGACGAAGTATCAGGTTCAAAAGAGGTAATTTTAAAAGCTTTTATTGAATGGTTTATTAAACTTGATAAACCACAAAGAAGAGAAGTAATTTCTCTTTTAGGGGATGAAGATGAAGCTCGTCAATTGAGGAAATCACTAGATAATGAATCTGAAAAAGCGGTAGAAGAATATCGGGAAACACGCGCAAGAGTTCAGCAACAGGAACAGGAGCGACGTAGAAGAGAATTACTTGGTAATTAGGTTTTTGTAATTTAGTAGGTTGGGTTGACGCCAGGAAACCCAACAATAATCAATAACAGCGTAACGTAGAATTAATGATAATAAGCTACAACATACGAAACTTCAGATAGAATCATGACCACAGAAGCAGAATATAAAGCAAGAATTACCAGCTATAACTGGGATGATTTAATCAAATTATGGTCAGAAATTGAATCAGGTAATACACCAAATTGGGATGCAGGTAAAGCGTTAGAATATCTCGTTTTACGAGCATTTCAACTCAACAACGCCGAAGTAACCTGGCCTTATAGCGTGTATTTAGATGGAGAAGAAATAGAACAAATTGACGGAGTAGTTTATGCAGATGGCTTATCTTGTATAATAGAATGTAAAGACACAGCAAAACCTGTTAAAATTGAACCTATAGCCAAGTTAAGAAATCAACTATTACGTAGACCAGCAGCAACTATTGGGAGTATATTTAGTCGTAGTGGATTTACAGAAGCATCGGAAACCTTAGCCGGATTTGTTGCACCTCAAACTATTCTATTGTGGGGAGGAGAAGAAATTAAATATTCCTTAGAAAATGAGTGTATACGTAGAGCATTAATCAAAAAATATCGTATTTGTGTTGAACAAGGACTAGCTAATTACAACATTAAAACTGAGGCTGTATTATGACATTAGCTTATATAGTGTTAGAAGGTAATATAGATCAAGAAATCTTGCAGAAATTACTTCCTAAACATCTTTTGCAAGATGTTAAATTCGTTGTAGGAAACGGACAGTATCAAGTCAGATCATTAGCAAGTTCACTACTTGCTACCAGAAATACTCCTGTTATCTTAATCCTAGATGCAGATACAGATAATGAATCTCAAATATTTGAAAAGCAAGATTTAATTAATTATTTATTGCGTCGAGCATCTGCCGGTATCCCTTTTCAAGCTTCTCTAGCTGTTCCAGAAATAGAAATTATTTTAATACAAGATAAATCATTAATTGAAAAAATAGCACAACGTCAATTTAATGATTTAGAATGGAAATTTGCTCAAAGTAAACCTAAAGAATTTTTAGAAACAGTTTTAGGAAAAGAACAATCAATTAATGAGAAAATATTTAGCAATATAAATGATGATGAAATTAAGATATTACAACAACATCCATTAATACAAGAAATAATGGAATTTTTATCATCACTTACTCCGTCTTTTGTCGCAATTAACTAACCATATATTTGTAGGTTGGGTTGACGCAAGAAAACCCAACAATAAACAGCAACTAAACTTCCACAAAGCTGCGAATATTTACCACCATATCCCCTGCTTTCTCCTGAATTTCCCCAGAAAAATGCTGATCTATCAAAGCTGGAACTTGTTTAGCTTGGATTTTAATATAACGAGTTTTGTCGGGCATAACTAAATTAGGACCAGCTTTACAGTTTTTCATACAGCCAGTCCCTTTAATAGTGACTGAATCTTCTAAACCGTTATTTATTAACTCCGACTCCAAAGCTTGACACAAAGCTTTACCACCACGCTTCATACAATCATATTTTTGACAAACTAGAATTGTTTGGGTTTTGGCTGGTTTCGTCTTAGCTGGACTTTGCGCTGCAACTGTTCCCATATCAGCACTTGCAGCCATAACTCGTTCCCCTACCAGAGTTACCTGATCTTTTTTCGCGTTGTATTGTTTTGTCCCCACAACTTGCAGCCAAGTCCCTTGAGGTAAACGCAAATCAAAAGCACTCCGTAAATGCTTGGCTAATTTTATATAACATTCACCCTCAGAAGTTCCTAATAACAAACCTTTCAGCTTATATCCATCCTTGATGACAAAATCCAAAAATCTGCCTTCAAAACAAAATTCCGTTACTGCTGCATTAGTAGATATACTCATGGTTCAACTTCGCTCACTATAAATAATGGTTAAGAGTCAGAAGTAAAAAATCATCATCACAAAAATCACAAGAATCAAAAAAATCACAGTTCCGACGTTTTCTACCAACAAGCTTCAAGATTCTTAATCAAGTCTTGACGAGAAGCAGTAAATTGTTGAATCACACTCCAAAGTTGAATAGCTGCGGTGGAGTTATTTATTTCTACAGTTAAAGGCTGGTTAGTCTCACAAACACAAATTATATCTAATTCTTGTAAGCGTTGATAAACCTGCCAACGATCTGCCCAACTTATATCAATAACGTGCTTTCTATCTGTGTCTGAGCTAGAAGAGTTCAAGCGAGTAGCCCTCAAAATGCCATAAAATTGCAGTAAAACTAGAAACCCACAGCCTAAATTTGCGAGTTAGTCGGAGTTTAGCTTCTTTCTTTAGAATACACTAACTGCAAAATATTGTCATTAATTTTGAGAAAAAATCTCATATTTTATTTATAGAGAGATATGCACACTTTGAGAATCAAGTCAAGATAAATACCAAATATATATCTTTAAGCACAGATATAGGCAAGAAATTAATACTTATGATTGGTAATAATGCCAAAATTTTTTAGATTTAGTAGCCTTGATTTTATTTTGAAAATGCTAAGATGTTAAAAGTAAGCAGTTAAAAATCATAACTGTTAAAAAGAGAGAAAAACCATGTCTGATACGCAAACTATATTACACAATTTTGGTCAGGTTTACGACAATCCTGTATTACTAGATCACAGTGTTACCGCCCCAGTTGTTGAAGGATTTAATGTCGTATTAGCTAGTTTTCAGGCATTGTACTTACAATACCAAAAACATCATTTTGTAGTTGAAGGTGCAGAATTCAATTCACTGCATGAATTCTTTAATGCCAGTTATAAAGAAGTACAAGATCACATCCATGAAATCGGCGAGCGCTTGAATGGTTTGGGTGGTATACCCGCAGCAAGTTTTAGTAAATTAGCTGAATTATGCTGTTTTGAACCAGAAGCAGATGGCGTATTTTCTGCTCGGAAGATGGTAGAAAATAACCTAATTGCCGAACAAGCATTAATTGGAGTAATTCGCCGTCAAGCCGCACAGGCAGAGAGTTTAGGTGATAGAGGCACACGCTACTTATACGAAAAAATCCTCTTAAAAACTGAAGAAAGAGCTTATCACTTAGCTCATTTTCTAGCTAAAGATAGCTTAACCTTGGGTTTTGTGCAACTTGCTCAAAATTAAACTTCTCATAATCTCAATTTAACAAAATCAAGACAGAGAAAATTTTAGTAATTGAGAATTTTACAAAATTAATCCTTTTGGCAGAAAAGAGTAAATTACCATTTCTGCCATTTTCTATATCAGGACTTTAAAGCCAATTATTTTTATTGCCTATTTTATATATCTAACAATAAATAATTGAACGCAGATGAACGCAGATAAACGCAGATAAAAAAAGATAAATTAATTATCTGTGCAGCTTTATTGTCATAATCCATAACGAATAAATAAACAATTAAATTCTCTTTGTGCTTCTGCGCCTCTGCGTGAGGAAAAAAACGTAAAAACCATTACCAAAAATCCCCCATTCCCATAAATTCTTCCCCTTAACGCAATCGCTACCCGGAAAAGTTGATAATGAGGACATAAAGACCCTTAAAATAGTCAAGATTTGTATTTTTGTAATCTAAGGTAAAAACTATGCCCCGTCGTCAAGACCTCAAAAAAATACTCCTGTTAGGTTCAGGTCCAATAGTGATTGGCCAAGCCTGTGAATTTGACTACTCTGGAACTCAAGCCTGTAAAGCCTTGCGAGAAGAAGGCTATGAGGTTGTGTTGGTGAACTCCAACCCGGCTACAATCATGACAGACCCGGAAACAGCAGACCGTACCTATATTGAACCGCTGACACCGGAAATAGTTGAGAAAGTTATTGCTAAAGAACGTCCAGATGCTTTGTTGCCAACAATGGGAGGACAAACTGCCCTTAACTTGGCTGTAGCGTTGGCAAAAAATGGCGTTTTAGATAAATACAATGTTGAGTTAATTGGTGCGAAATTACCAGCTATTGAAAAAGCCGAAGACAGAAAACTGTTTAATGAAGCTATGGCTAAGATTGGGGTGGCTGTGTGTCCCAGTGGTACAGCTTCTACTTTAGACGAATCAAAAGCGATCGCTCTCCAAATCGGTACATATCCCCTAATTATCCGTCCAGCCTTTACAATGGGGGGGACTGGTGGGGGTATCGCCTATAATCAAGAAGAGTTTGAAGAAATGGCGCAAGTAGGGATTGACGCTAGTCCCGTGTCCCAAATTCTCATTGACCAATCTTTATTGGGTTGGAAAGAGTATGAACTAGAAGTCATGCGGGATTTAGCCGATAACGTCGTGATTATCTGTTCTATCGAAAATCTCGACCCTATGGGGATTCATACCGGAGATTCTATCACCGTTGCCCCCGCCCAAACCCTGACCGATAAAGAATATCAACGGTTACGGGATATGGCCATTAAAATTATCCGCGAAATTGGTGTCGAAACCGGCGGTTCTAATATCCAGTTTGCCGTAAATCCCGTTAATGGTGACGTGGTGGTAATTGAAATGAATCCTCGTGTATCTCGTAGTTCGGCTTTATCTTCTAAAGCGACAGGTTTTCCCATTGCGAAAATCGCGGCTAAGTTAGCTGTAGGTTACACTTTGGATGAATTGCAAAACGATATCACCAAAAAAACTCCCGCTTGTTTTGAACCGACAATTGATTATGTAGTTACGAAAATTCCCCGGTTTGCGTTTGAAAAGTTCCCTGGTTCAGAAGCGGTTTTAACTACCCAAATGAAGTCTGTGGGAGAAGCAATGGCTATTGGCCGGACATTTAATGAATCCTTTCAAAAGGCTTTGCGTTCCCTAGAAACCGGACGCGCTGGTTGGGGTTGTGATAAAGCCGAAAAATTGCCCAGTGGGGAACAAATTCGCGCTCAATTACGGACTCCTAACCCAGAACGCATCTTTTCTGTGCGTCATGCTATGCAGCTAGGAATGAGTAATGAGGAAATCTATGAACTAACGGCAATTGACCCTTGGTTTTTAGATAAATTACAAGAACTGCTAGAAATAGAAAAATTTCTCAAACGCACTCCTCTAAAGCAGTTGACAAAAGCACAAATGTATGATGTGAAAAGAAATGGTTTTAGCGATCGCCAAATAGCCTATGCTACAAAAACCAAAGAAGATGAAGTTCGCACCTATCGCAAACAGCTAGAAGTTATCCCCGTTTACAAAACCGTTGATACCTGTGCTGCTGAATTTGAGGCTCTGACCCCATATTACTATTCTACCTACGAAGAAGAAACGGAAGTATTACCAACAGATAAACCCAAGGTGATGATTTTGGGTGGTGGACCAAACCGCATTGGTCAAGGAATTGAGTTCGATTATTGTTGTTGTCATGCTGCGTATTCTTTACATGATGCCGGGTATGAAACAATTATGGTCAATTCTAACCCAGAAACAGTTTCTACAGATTACGATACCAGCGATCGCCTGTATTTTGAACCATTAACTAAAGAAGACGTTCTCAACATCATTGAAGCCGAAAATCCCGTGGGGATAATTGTCCAATTCGGTGGACAAACACCATTAAAATTAGCCATTCCCCTGCAAGAATATTTACAAAACTCCAATAGTATCACCAAGATTTGGGGAACATCACCCGATTCTATAGATATGGCGGAAAATCGGGAACGCTTTGAAAAGATTCTGCAAGAATTGAATATCGCTCAACCGCCTAATGGTATGGCGAGAAGTTATGAAGATGCTTTAATTGTTGCCAAGCGGATTGGTTATCCAGTAGTAGTCCGTCCTAGTTATGTATTAGGCGGACGAGCGATGGAAATCGTTTATTCTGATACTGAGTTAGAACGCTACATGACCTTTGCTGTGCAAGTAGAACCAGATCACCCGATTTTAATTGATAAGTTCTTAGAAAACGCCATTGAAGTGGATGTAGATGCGATCGCCGATCATACTGGTAATGTTGTCATTGGTGGCATCATGGAACACATTGAACAGGCGGGAATTCACTCCGGTGACTCAGCTTGTTCCTTACCTTCCATTTCCCTTTCTCCCGCAGTCCTCAACCAAATCCGGTTATGGACAGTTCAACTAGCACAAGCTCTATCTGTAGTGGGATTAATGAATATTCAATTTGCTGTAGTTGGTGCAAATGGTTATTCTCCCCAAGTGTATATTTTGGAAGCTAACCCCAGAGCATCACGGACAGTTCCCTTTGTATCTAAAGCTACGGGCGTACAATTAGCCAAACTCGCATCCTTAGTTATGTCAGGTAAAACCTTAGAGGAATTGAAATTTACAAAAGAAGTCATTCCCTCTCATATTGCTGTTAAAGAAGCGGTTTTACCATTTAGTAAGTTCCCCGGTACAGATACCATTTTGGGTCCAGAAATGCGCTCAACTGGCGAAGTTATGGGTATTGATAGCGATTTCGGTCGCGCCTTTGCTAAAGCAGAATTAGGCGCAGGGGAAAAATTACCGCTTGAGGGGACTGTATTTGTTTCCATGAGTGACAGAGACAAACCTCTCGCAGCAGATGTAGTCAAGGAGTTTATTAAGTTAGGCTTTACAATCATGGCTACCCAAGGAACGCGTCAAGTTCTTCAGGAACAAGGGTTAGAAATTCAATCTGTCCTCAAACTCCATGAAGGTCGTCCCCACGTCCTGGATGCGATTAAAAATCAAAAAATTCAACTCATCATCAATACACCCTCTGGAGAAGAAGCTCATGCCGATTCTAAGCTAATTCGTCGCACGGCTTTAGGCTACAAAATCCCCATTATTACCACTATTGCAGGTGCTAGAGCCACAGCCGCTGCTATCTATTCTCTGCAAAACACAACTTTGGATGTCAAGGTAATCCAAGAATACTGTCCAAGGAGTTAATTGTCTAAACTATGATTTTTGTGATTTTGATGATTTTTATGATGAATCCTATGGATTTATCGGGAAAATCCCTCATATTAATCAAAATAATCAGAAAAATCATAGTTCAGACTTTTTATGATTAGTAATGGTAATAACTGTCAGTAGGTGAGTTTTAGGGACAATGAATGTGCTTATTTTTTCTTACAAAGATATAAAGCAAAAAAAGAGGATCAATATTAACGAATCATCTTACTTTTAAACAATAGATAGATTAATTCTCTTCGCCGAACTAAAAATTCATGTTCTTCTGACATTGGCATTATTCTCACTTTAACACCATTAATTTCTGACTCCAAGCTTTTCAAAAGTTTTTCTTGGTGTTGGTATGTTTCTTGAGGAAAGTATAATTTTACCTTACCTTTTCCATTTAAAAGATTTGCATAGTCTTTGATAGTTGTAATGAGTTTATCAAAGTTTAGTCTGACACTATTAGAAGTATAAGCCTTGGCATCGCAAATTAAACCCAGAGATGGAATATAAAAATCAGGACTTCGCTTTGTTCCTGCAAATTTAGGTTTTATTTGTATATCGTTTAATATTTTTTCTCGTTCACTTTCACTTAAAATCTCTAAATCTTCGAGTAGCATTTGTAAAACAACAAGCTCACCTATATCACCTAGCATTTTATTCATAGGAGGCTTCTTATAGGATGCAGGGTTGTATTTTAAATCTGTGAGACGTTGATCAGAGTTAAAATTACCATATATTGATGAAGCTTGAGAAGAAGCTATACCAGTATTTATAGCTGTAGAAATTAAGCCTGTAGATGCAAGATAGCTGCAAATACCAATTAATGATTGAAGATCCTCAATCTGTTTTTGGATATTTTCAAAATCATATAAACATTCATCTAATAACCTTAATATTCCTAAAATTTCACCATCCAATTCATCAAAAGTTAGATCAAATAAAATTTGAGATTGAATTTTGATATCACCACAGAAACTGACTATTTTCTCAATTTTGTCATTTAAATTATTGCATTCATCTATAATACCCATGATTAACTTACCAAATTAATTTTTTATTATTTGTATTGCGGGCATATTGCCCACAACTATTAGTAAACTATTTAATTTCCAGGCATATTGCAGCAATTTGCTTATGCACCTAGTAGTTTTTGTATTACTTCAGCCGTACTGACACTTTCATTTAAGCAGGATCTCCCTTCTTCGCACAATTCAAAAATAGTTTTCATTTTAGCGGGAACTTCACTCAAACCAGTATCTGGTAATTCACCGCTTAAAGTTTTTGCATCTTCCATCAATCTATTCATTTTATCTATTAATTGTTGAAACTGTTCAACGAGTGGAATGACTTGATCCATTTTCTTGCTCCTGGTTTATCTAAAAAATATTACCTTTTTATATTATCCCAAATATCACGCGAAACATAAGGAGTTGCTACGATTTTTAATTGTAAACTTTGAGTATCTGGATCTACACCTCTATAGACAGCTATTCCCTTGGGATATACAGGTAAATTTTTGGCTATATTACTATCAATTATTAGTGAGCTTGAATCAACTCTAAATACAACCATTTCTTCCATATTATCGGATATTTGTCTCGGCAAAATATCTGATGTTGGCCTTTGGGTGCAGTAAACAATATGTATTCCAACAGCACGACTTTTAGCAGCTAGTTCATTCAAATATTTATATATCTTATCTTTGTCTGTCCTTTCAGCATTGAGAATTGATGCCGCTTCATCTATTATTAATAACAAACGATGTTTAGTTAGCTTATCTTCTGGTAATAAATCTTCATATTTATCAACATCTTTCTCTATAAGAAGTTTTAATCTAGACTCATATTCTTCCCATAATTTCTGTAATATTTGTACTAAATCTTTACATTCTGTTACTAGTTCAATATTTTGGAATCGTTGAGCAAGGCGTTTATAATCTACACCTCCTCTAAAATCAGCAAGATAGATTTTCCTATCAAAATTCACATATAAAAATTGGTAAATTACTGATTTAATAAAAGTAGATTTTCCTGTTTTTGTTGTTCCTCCAATAATTCTATGAGCCAGATCATCCCATCTAGAAAAACATGGTTTACCATCCTTAGCGATTCCTACTATATATTGATCTTCATTTATTTCTTGGCTATATTTGTTAATAAGATATTCTAAATCTATACAATCAATTTCCTTGGCAATTAATTTTTGATATAAATTATCTGATTCTTCGTTATTAACTTCTGAAACTTCATATTTACTTTGTTCATTATCAATTTCTGAAAGTTCATATTCAATATTTATAAAATCTTGATCTTCAGTTTCTTTTTTTTCACAGTGAATAAATATACTAAGAAATCCGCTAATTTCTTTATAAGTAGTAAGTCTATGCAGAGGTTTTAAATTTGCTATTGTTGGAGGAGGTGCATTAAATGACAATTTTGCTAAAGCACTATTACCTGATGAAGAACTATTCAATGCTGCTTCTGTGTGATATGTATAATTAGATGGTCTGATAGGAAATGCAAGACTACCATTATCTAGACTGCCTGATTTAATAGCGTGTTGAATTTGTTTATGGGCGGTTATTTTACCAAATTCTCCTTCCCAAATATCCCATTCTATTGCTGATGATACGTCTACTTTTTGAGTTGCTTCTAAAGTATCCATAAATATAGGATCATGTTTATCTACGGTAATAATTGGGCATTTATGCGTACTTTCTTTAGCAATAGATTCTAATAATGTTTGGAGAATTACAAATACATCTCCAACATCTTCGCCTAAAGCTTTAATATTATATTTAAATAATTGAGATTCTGCATAAATATTCTGATAATCATCATATACATTTATTGCTTGTGCTGCCAAAACATGGTTATCTTTAATGTTCTGAACTTTATTTAGTCTATTTATCATTTCCTTAACAGGAGAAAGCAAAATTTGTTTTTCTTTTTTATCATTTGTATATTGTTTTAATGTAATTTCTAATATCAATTTACCATATTTAGGATTTTCTAAATTCAGGAAATCATAAATACAGTAACTTTCATAACTCACATGAGTTTTAAATAAATGTGGTACATAACAATTTAATTTATCAATCACTTCTTCATACTTAATTGTCTCAGCTATGGAATTAACCCAGTCTAGTTGAGGAAAACCTGCGGGAATATGAGTTAAATTAAAGATTTTACTAATCCTACCCTTGGTTAATAGACTAAGCATTTTTTGATAATTTCCCTGATTTTTTGAATCCGATAAATCATTAATTAGCAAGTATAATTTTAGCCTTTCATGATACGGCTTACTTGGATCGTAAAGATAGCGGAGAGAAAAAACTAAATTACCACATACTTTACTTAAAGACTGTAATAGTGGTTCATAGTCAAATATCTGCTGATTAATATTTCTATAAGAAGATGATATTTGATAAACGGCAGAAACTTCAAAGCACAAAGGAAAGTTATTCATATTTATTTCCAATTTTGAGAAATTGTATTAGTTAGTTGAGTAAGCTGTTGTGATTTTTCGTTCAGTTGATTAGTTTGATTACTTTGATCTGTTTTATTATTCCATGCTATCAAAAAGCGTAGTATACCAATGATAAATATTCCCCCACCGAATAGATAAAATCCTTTACTTATATCGGAAGTATTTTGATCTGTCTGTGAATTAGATTGATTATTCATTCGGATTGATAAGTTTTTCTGCTTACTATCGGGAAAAGTAACTGTTACTTCTCCCGCATTAAAATTTGCTTTGTATATATACTTTTTATTATTAGCAATAAAGACATCATTTTCAGCAAAGTTAAGAGGAAGAGTCATATTAGTTTTTTCATCTTTATCATAACCAACGTAATACTTAGGAGTTGTTGGAGAATTTTCGGAAGAGCAAATTAAGATTACATAACGCTGCGCTTCACCACTACGGTACACTTGAGTATTGCTTGGACATGAATAAGGTTGGGGGGGTTGGGGGTTAAAATTTATTGCTAATGGTACTATTACAGAAATAACGTTAGAGATTGCAAAAGTAGCAAGCATAATAGCCGGTCCACAGCAAAGAAGCAGTGCTGACTCAGCACAAGCTTCATTAAAGTTACAAGTGCTATTTAATTCTTTGTGTTCATTATCTAAATCTTTTATTTTTGTTGTTATTTTGGCAATAAGTTTATCTTTGACAGTATTTAGTTCTGATTGAATACTCTTGCACTCAATATAAGTTTTTGGCTCTTTTGATAACTTCCTATATTCATCATATAAAGATTGTATTTTATCTACAAAAAATTCATGGTCTATATTTTTGATTGTTTCCAATGCTTTATTTAATATTTTAACATTTTCTTTAGTTCTTGCTTGCTCAGATGATGTTTTTTGGATTTGAGCATTGATTTGATTTATTTTCGGTTCAATTTCCGCAACATATTTATTTTTTTGATATTTAAAAAATTCTTGTAAAATGGAGGGATCACAAACTTCTTTAGCATTGTGAAATAAGTCTACAATCTCCTGTTTCTTCTGGATTTGGTTTCTACTTAATTTATTTAATTCTGATATTGTAAATGAATCTAACTGATCTGCATTAAAGTTATCATTTTTGTGCTGAAAAAGCAAGGCTTCAGCTATTTTATCTAAATCAGTATTATTGGTATGATTTGATTTAAGAAATCTTTGTAAACTATCACCTAAAGCCAATTTTAATTTGCTGTTTTTATTATATTTATATTTTTCAAATATCTTTTTTAATTGTTCTATGGCTATATTTTTAACCTTCTTATTTGTAGCTTCAAAACCTAATTGAATACCTCTTACTTGTAAACAGTTCATAACATCTTTAACAATAGATATATACTGTGAGTCTTCTAAAGGAGCATCAAATAATTTTTGAGTTGGTCCATAAATCCAAAATTCTAAATATGTTTCATAATTTGCTTCAAATTCACCGACAATATCCAACCGTCTGATTATACTAATTTCCTTAATTTTTTGAGATATAATTCTTTTTTGAATCCTGGTTAGAGGTTCAGCTAAATTACCTCCTTCTGGATGTTGTAAATTTGCTTGAGAAAATCCTATTTCTTGTAATGCTTGTGCTGCTGACCAACAAGCTAAATGTTTACTTTCATTATTTTGGTTTTTTCTAACTTCCTGACATAAAATTTGAAATAATTCCTGACTTTGTTCTAATTGGAAGTTAGCTATAGCTTTTTTAATTTTTGGTTCAAGTTTACTAAAACCCTGATAAGATAAAGCCTGGATTGCTCCTAACTGATTTGTAGCTATGGTACCAAATATCTCTATAGCTTCGGCTGGTTTGGTTTCAGCCACTGTCAGAAACATTTCAATTTGATCTCCAGCATTATTTCTGCTTTCAAATGACAAAATCAAGTCTTCTGGTTGATCTATATGGTAGAGTTCACCTGTTGATACTGGTTGAATGTCTAAAAATTCCATACTGTTTTTTCTTTTAATATGTATTGTTATAAATAGAGTAATTTATACATATACTTCAATCCTATCACAAATACTTAGTTACTTTTACCAGAAAATGTATAATTTATTTTTATAGAAAACAAATTTTTATATTAAGTATTTAAATGAATCTAGTATTTATCTATGATTTGATAAACTCGGTTTTCAAAGCATAAACACCAACACCAACTAATTTAAATGAACTGTTGACAATCGAGTTTTGACGCGCTCAATCCGCAGCTATCCGTTCTCTGCAAAATATCACTTTGGATGTCAAGGTAATCCAAGAATACTGTCCCATGAGTTAATTGTCCTTTGTCAGTTGTTCGTTGTTGGCTGTTTTTTCTTTCCCACTGACAACTGACAACTGACCACTGGCAACTGACCACTGGCAACTAACCACTGACAACTGACAACTGACAAAACGTTAAGCAATTGTTACAAAAGAATAATTATGGTTATCATTGAGATATTTTAACAAATATGAGGAAGCTATTTCCGCTCTAGAGAATTGATCGTTATCCCAGTAAATGTATGCTATTCAGTAATTTCAGCTTCTGAGGTGATCTCAAATTACGGCCAAAGTGCGGGTTTCCCTATAGTCAAGTTATTCTC
This sequence comes from Dolichospermum sp. UHCC 0352, assembly GCF_009711925.1. Lineage (NCBI taxonomy): Bacteria > Bacillati > Cyanobacteriota > Cyanophyceae > Nostocales > Aphanizomenonaceae > Dolichospermum > Dolichospermum sp. UHCC 0352. The sequence continues at coordinate 18,583 of NZ_VIKY01000008.1, forward strand.
ATAAATGTTACAATTATTAATATTCCCGAAAACACAAAAAATGTTTGACTTGCTACTGTGTATCTAACTATAGATACTTGTGGAAACAAGGAGATAAGTGTAACCTTTAGCAGTAAAGTACCTAATTTCCCAAATAAGAGTAACCTGAGTTGATCGGGTGTGACCAACTCAAAACATTATTCCGTTAACGACCCTATCAGCAAACCCACCATTACCCAAGAGTAGCGCCATGAAAACCGCTCAATCAGCCACCGACCTCGTGCGTACTTACCTGCGTGAGATTGGCCGTGTGCCACTCCTCACCCACGAAGAAGAGATTTTTTATGGCAAACAGGTGCAACGATCTACTGCTTTGCATGAGATCAGGGAAGGTCTTGCTACCCGGTTAGGTCATGAACCCAGTGTAGAAGAATGGGCAACAGCCGCCGATATAGAAGTATCAGAATTAAATCAGGCGATCGCTGTTGGTGAAATAGCCAAACGGAAAATGGTAGAAGCCAATCTCCGTTTAGTCGTGTCCGTTGCCAAAAAGTACATTAAACGCAATGTTGATTTACTTGACCTCATTCAAGAAGGCAGCATCGGAATGCAACGAGGTGTAGAAAAATTTGACCCCACCAAAGGGTACAGATTTTCTACCTATGCCTATTGGTGGATACGTCAAGCTATTACTCGGGCGATCGCCGAAAAAGCCCGGACTATTCGCTTGCCCATTCATATTACGGAAAAACTCAACAAAATTAAAAAAGCCCAGCGGCAACTATCCCAAGGTCTAGGACGTGCGCCCACAGTAGCGGAATTATCCCAAGAGTTAGATTTAACACCCAAACAGGTGCGAGAATACTTGGAAAAAGCCCGTCTGCCATTATCTCTAGACTTGCGGTTAGGAGATAACTATGACACCGAACTGGGAGAAATGTTAGAAGACACAGGAGCAACACCGGAAGATTTTGTCATGCAAACTTCCCTCTCCTATGACTTAGAACGGATCATGTCAGAACTCACTCCCCAACAAAAGGAAGTCATTACCCTGCGTTTTGGGTTAGTAGATGGACAATCTTTAACTCTGGCTAAAATTGGTGAAGTCTTGAATATTAGCCGGGAAAGAGTCCGCCAAATTGAACGCGAAGCTTTAAACAAACTTCGCAAATCTAAAGCCACTATGAATGAGTACCTTGCCAGTTAGTCGGTTGTTATTACTCAATGGTCAGTTATTTTTTGCTTTGTGGGTGGAGTTTCCCCACCCATACTCACTAAATAGGTGAAAAACACTCCCATTTTAGTACGGTTAAACCGACTCCCTCGAAAGGAATAAACTGTTAGATTGGTTGACATGAATTATATAATAGTTAGCTAAATAGAATCAGCAATAACTACCAGTTATTCCAGTCACAAACACCGTCGTTAGTAGTGGCAGTACAGGAGGTCAAAGGTGAGTAACAAATCTAATCGAGTATCAGAATTTTTTAATAGTGAGTCGGAAACAAGTAATTTATTATGGCAATACGTTAAATCATTAAGTCCAGAAACAGTTAACCAATTATCTAAACCTACTTCTACGGAAGTTTTGCAGGTAATGGAACGGAATATCATCGGACTTTTAGGAAATTTACCTTCTGAACAGTTCGGGATTACTATTTCTACTAATCGGGAAAATTTAGGTCGCTTATTGGCATCTGCGATGATTAGTGGTTATTTTTTGCGAAATGCAGAACAAAGAATGGGTTTTGATACGGTTATGCAAAGCACAGAAACTAATAATAGCGAAGTTGATTAACACTTTCAGGGCTGAAGTCACTGGGTTTTTCGCTTACCAAGTGTTTCTCTAAAAATTTTGTAAATAAATTTATATTTACTTTACAAAATAGCTAATAAACGAAAATCTGGCTGTTTATTTTCGATAGAATCTCTGTAAATAGTTTGTAGATAAGAATTTCAGCCTCTTATCCCCAAACTTTATTCTCGCTGGTAAGTTGAATTATCTCTGACTCTATCTCTAGAATTACAACTAAAAATCATCGCTAAATTTATAAACTCGATGTTATGGTAAATGTATATGAAAATTTTGTTCATAATATCTCGCGGTAAGTGAGAAACTCGGGGGCTTGGCTCCCTGAAAGGGATGGTTCGACATGGCTCACCAGCCGCGACAGGAGGGATTTTAATCCCCGTGGTATAAACACCATCCACATAATATAAAAAGCAAATTTTATGCAGTGCAGTTTTCGCTTTCAATCTGATTGCTAACGGCAAAAATTTTTGCACACCACAAAACAACTGAAATGTCAAAGATAATGCTGGTATAACTCTCTTTTCCTCAACTACGGCAAGCATTACAGTTTAAATACGTATGAACGCAAATAAAATCCTCTACGTTCGCCTTCCCTGTAACCCCATCTTTCCTATTGGTGTTGTCTATCTTGCAGATCATGTTCACAAGCTATTTCCCCATGCAGAACAGCGGATTTTTGACTTAGGCACAATCCCCCCACTAGATTATACTTCTGCCTTAGACAGATCTATTGACGAGTTTCAACCCACATTGCTCGTCTTTTCTTGGCGGGATATTCAAATTTATGCGCCAGTAGGTGGACGGGGCGGTAATCCTCTCCAAAACGCCTTTGAATTTTACTACGCAAAAAATCCCTTGATTAAATTGCGTGGTGCTTTTGGCGGATTACGAATTTTTATTGCTTATTATGTAGAATTATGGCGCAATTTAGGATTAGTTAAACGGGGTTTAAAACGCGCCCAAAAATATCAATCTCAAGCCCGTGTAGTCTTAGGTGGCGGTGCAGTTAGCGTCTTTTATGAACAGTTGGGTAAAAGCTCACCGCCCGGAACGATTATTTCTGTAGGTGAAGGAGAAACCCTACTCACAAAACTACTTAATGGTGAAGATTTTCAGGATGAGCGCTGTTATGTAGTGGGAGAAAATCAACCCCGTCAACGCCTAATTCACGAACAACCTACACCCCTAGAAAAAACAGTTTGTAATTACGATTACATCGAAACCATTTGGCCAGAATTTAATTATTACCTGCAAGAACAGGATTTTTATATTGGTGTCCAAACCAAACGTGGTTGTCCTCATAATTGCTGTTATTGTGTTTATACAGTAGTCGAGGGTAAACAAGTCCGGATTAACCCTAGTGACGAAGTTGTTGCGGAAATTCGAGAATTATACAATCGAGGAATTCGTAACTTTTGGTTTACAGATGCTCAATTTATTCCCGCCCGTAAATTCATTGATGATGCTGTAGAACTTCTCCAGAAAATCGTTGATTCGGGAATGTCAGATATTCATTGGGCAGCATACATTAGAGCCGACAACTTAACACCCGAATTGTGTGAGTTGATGGTAAAAACAGGCATGAATTATTTTGAAATCGGCATTACAAGCGGTTCTCAAGAACTGGTTCGCAAAATGCGAATGGGTTATAACTTACGAACTGTTTTACAAAATTGTCGTGATTTAAAATCCGCCGGTTTCAATGATGTAGTTTCTGTTAACTACTCCTTTAATGTAATAGATGAACGTCCTGAAACTATTCGCCAAACTATTGCTTATCACCGCGAACTCGAACGGATTTTTGGGGCTGATAAAGTTGAACCTGCTATTTTCTTTATTGGACTCCAACCCCATACCCATTTAGAAGAATATGCCTTTAAAGAGGGGATTCTCAAACCTGGTTATGATCCCATGAGTTTAATGCCTTGGACAGCAAAAAAACTCCTTTGGAATCCTGAACCATTAGGTTCTTTCTTTGGTGAAGTTTGCTTACAAGCTTGGCGACAAAATCCCAATGACTTCGGACGGGAAGTGATGAATATTTTGGAAATCAAATTGGGTTGCGCTGATTTGGAAGATGCACTTTCTGCACCCATAGAAAAACCAGAAAAACAATTGGCTGGCGTATTATAGAAAACATAAGCCCAGGTGATCAGAAAGATGCCTCTCGCTTCCGTTAGGGATACGCGGCTACACAAACGAAGTCCGCCTGTGCGGACTAATTAAAACTTAAGATATTGAACCCACGAAGGTGGGTTTTGCCTGTGTAGACGCGGTTTCTAACCGCCCTATTATCCGAAATCCCCAATTAATTCCATGTTACAAGGTTCAATTCTTCAACAGTTAGAAGCATCTCACCGCCATAGTGCTAGACCTATTCATTTTGGCGTGTACTATAAAAATACCTTAGTGTCTCTCTGCCATGCCTTGGAAGATCATATTTTAACGAAAGATAATGATCCTTTGGTGATTACGGCTTTCCAGCAGGGTAAATGGTATCTGGAAGAGGCTCAAAGATACGCAGATATCGCAAAACACAGCCGGGAAATTGTGATTATGGCAACGGCTGATGCTGGTTTTGCCGAACATCCTACTGGTCAATTACCTAACATTGATTTAGTCGGATTAGCTGCTGATGATCCTGTGGCGCAGGAGTGGCATTTGATGATTTTAGCTCCTGACTACACAGCTATGGTAATTTGTCAAGAGTTATCTGAAGCTGACTATGGGAAGGATGGTTTGCCAACTTGCGATTTAGAGCGTAAATTCTACGGTTTATGGACATTTGAACCGGAATTAGTGGAAGAAACCGCAGAGTTAGCGATCGCTCATATCAAAGACTATCATCCTGAACTAGCACTCAAACTAAGTCAATATAAACAAGCAATTCACCCAGCTATCTGTCCAGGAGAAGAAGTAGCTACCGTTGTCTCTCGTGTTGTTGATTACCTCAAAACCGGACAAGGTAACTTACCTATTCTCACAGCATCTCACCAAAAATTTCTAGATCGTAACTTGGTATCTAACGAAATTCAGGCATTTTTGCGGATGGCACAGTTGATTGATCTAGCAGATAGCCGCAATCCTGTAGCCGCATCAGAAGTAGCATCTATTGTTGAAACAATGGGGCAATTATTAGATTTACCCGCATGGCAAATTAAAAGATTACGCCTAGCTGCTTTGTTGCATCGCTTAGACCCAATGCAAAAAGCCGAAAGCCTGATTAGTCCCAGTCATATAACAACAGCTTATCAAGATGAAGCTCCCAGTTGTCCCCTGGCTTGTCCTCTCGTACCAGCAGCGCAAGCACTACGAATAATGCCACGACTACGGGCTATAGCTCAAATTATCACCCACCAAAGCGAATGGTGGAATGGTACAGGCGAACCCGCCGGTTTAGCTGGTGATGATATTCCTTTAGAATCAAGAATTTTATCATTGGTTGCAGAATTTCAGCTACAAGTTAACCAGTATAAATACTCTAGCAAAGGGGGAGCAGAGATATTTTCTCAAGCCTTAGATCAGTGCCGAAAACAACAATCTACTCGCTTTGATCCTAAACTTGTAGATACATTAACTTTATTAGTGATGGGTTTACAACAGGGGCTTGATTTACCGATAATGACACCCAAGGTCAGCAGCGGTTTATGGTTACTTGACTCCCGTTGGGATACCGACAGCAAAAGTAGTGAGCAGATTTCAGTGTACAGCAAATGAATATAGAAACCATTAGATTAGGACAAAACAAACAACTCCCCGGTGCAAATTTAGAAGATGAGGATCTATCTCACCTAGATTTAAGGAAGATAAATTTAACAGGGGCTAAACTGGTGGGGACTGACTTCACTGGTTCTAAATTAGAGGGTGGTCATTTTGAAGGTGCAAATTTAATGGGGGCTAATCTGCAAGAAACCGACTTGCGGGCTAACCTCATGGGTGCAAACTTGATGCAGGCTAACTTGACAAGTGCGGATTTACGTGGTAGCAACTTACGGGGTAGTAACTTGATGGGAGCAATCCTCAATGATGCGTCCTTAGCGGGTGCTTTTTTAAGTGGTGCTAATTTGCATGGTGTAAATTTGCAGAGTGTTGACTTGCGATGTGCAGATTTACGAGGTGCAAATTTAACTGCAGCTAATCTCAAAGGTGCAGATTTAAGCGGTGCAGACTTACAAGGTGCTGTACTAATTGAAGCGAATCTTGAAGAAGCAGATTTAAGAGCAGCAAATTTAGCAGGGGCTGATTTAACCGGAGCTAATTTACTCTGTGCTGAATTAGATGCAGTGAAGTTAAATGGCGCAAATTTAGATCGGGTGTGTTTGCGGGGAACAGTTTTGGAAGCTATAGCAGGAGTCAGGAGTCAGGAGTCAGGAGTTAGGAGTTAGAAGTCAGGAGTCAGGAGTCAGGAGTCAGGAGGAAGAAAGAGGAAGAAGAATTATGTAGAACTTGATAGCCTATGAAATGGAAGGTTAAATTAGCTTGGTTTGTTTTCGGGATCATATTGGTGTTAGTGGGCATAATTCCTGTGAAGATAGCGATAGCCTTTCACCAAGTTCCTGTACCCCAAGCAATCCTTGTATTGGGTGGTAATGGTAGTCGGATGGAATTTGCTGCCCAGTTCTGGCAATCTCACAGAAATTTAGATATTTGGGTTTCTGATTTTGAATCAGACTTAAATTATAATCGCCTGATTTTTGAAAAGTTTGGTGTTCCTAATCGGCAATTACGGTTTGATGGCAGAGCGACAGATACAGTAACTAATTTTACAACTTTGGTAAACAAATTTGCTGACAGTAAGTTACAGCATCTTTATTTAATTACATCGGATTATCATATCCGAAGATCAAGAGCTATCGCTACTATTGTCCTTGGTAGTCAAGGGATTGTGGTTACACCTATTGCTGTGCCGTCATTGGGTGACAATTCAGAATCTCTGCTGCGAGTCATGCGAGATTGTGGGCGATCTGTTTTGTGGATTGTGACTAATCGAACTGGAGCTAGTTTTAATCCTCGCATTAAAGCAACTACATTTATAAGGGAAATGCCGAAAACCCTTGAAGATGTAGCTGACTTAGGAAGCTACATCTGTGCTTTAGACAAGGGATGAAGGCTAGAGGCTTTCCTTTATTCATAAACAAATTATATACAGCAGATTTCGCTCTAATGAGGTACAAACTTGAACTATGAAACTCCTGTAGTGCGGGCATCTTGCCCGCTACATAAGTACCTCATAACACCGGAAAGTGCTGTAATAGTCAAATTGAATTTGAGCATATATGCTAATCTACTAACACTGAAGGTATTGACTGAAATAGTGATATTGTTTTAAGTGTTCTTTGAAATATTCAACCATTCAATGAATATTATCCCCACCTCTATTCCTGATATCCTCCTCCTAGAACCCAAAGTATTCCAAGACTCACGGGGCTTTTTCTTAGAATCCTACAATCAAAAAACATTCACAGAGAAACTGGGAATCACAGCCAACTTCGTCCAAGATAATCACTCCAAATCTGAATACAATGTGCTGCGAGGATTGCATTATCAAATCATCCAACCTCAAGGTAAATTAGTCCGCACCATTGTCGGGACAATTTTTGATGTTGCAGTAGACATTAGAAAAAATTCCTCTACCTTTGGACAATGGGTAGGTTACGAACTCAGCGCCGAAAACAAACGCCAATTGTGGATACCAGCAGGTTTTGCCCATGGCTTTCTCGTGCTTTCAGAAATTGCCGAAGTTATCTATAAAGCTACAGATTATTATACACCAGGAGGCGATCGCGCTATCCTTTGGAATGATCCAGATTTAGCCATAGATTGGCCTCTAGAAACACCCCCAATTTTATCAGCTAAAGATAGCAACGCTCCAACTTTCAAAAACGCCGAAGTTTATGAGTAAATCAATATTACTAATAGGTAGTAACGGACAAGTTGGTACAGAACTACAACATACCCTAGCATCCAACTACAAAGTTATTGCCCTTGCCCGTCCAGAAATAGACTTAACTCACCCTGACAAATTACGCCAAATTATCAGAGAAACCCAACCCGAAATAATTATCAATGCTGCTGCTTATACCGCAGTAGATAAAGCCGAAAGTGAACCAGAAAATGCTCACCTGATCAATACTGTCGCCCCGCAAATTATCGCTGAAGAAAGTCAAAAATTAGGAAGTTTCTTAATTCATCTTTCCACCGATTACGTATTTAATGGTAATAGTCATTATCCCTATCGAGAAACAGATAGTACCAATCCATTGAGTGTATATGGACAAACAAAATTAGCGGGAGAGATAGCAATTCAACAAAATTGTCCCCACCACATAATTTTGCGGACAGCTTGGGTTTATGGAACTTATGGAAAAAGCAACTTCGTAAAAACCATGTTACGAGTTGGTCAAGAAAGATCAGAAGTTAGAGTAGTTGCCGATCAAATTGGTAGTCCTACTTGGGCGCAAGATATAGCTTCAACAATTACCCAAATTATCCCCCAATTAACCTCAGAAAATGCGGGAATTTATCACTATACAAATAGTGGTGTAGCCAGTTGGTATGACTTTGCCATAGCAATTTTTGAAGAAGCAGAAAAACTTGGTTTCCCCCTGAAAATTGCCAATATTATTCCCATTACTACCCCCGAATATCCCACACCCGCAAAACGTCCTGCTTATTCTGTCTTAGCTTGTGAGAAAATATCTCAAATCTTAGGAACTTATCTTCCTCATTGGCGACAAGAACTAAGATTAATGTTAAAAGAATTACAAGGAAAATCTCTATGAAAGCACTGATTTTATCCGGTGGAAAAGGGACAAGATTACGCCCCTTAACTTATACAGGAGCAAAACAACTTGTTCCAGTTGCCAACAAACCAATTTTATGGTATGGCATTGAAGAAATGGCTGCTGCGGGGATTACTGAAATTGGTATTATTATCAGCCCAGAAACAGGGGCAGAAGTCAAGAATAAAACTGGAAATGGCGAAAAATTCGGTGTTAATATCACCTATATTTTACAAGAAAAGCCAGCAGGATTAGCTCAAGCTGTCCAAGTTGCCCAGACTTTTTTAGGAGATTCCCCATTTGCCATGTATTTGGGAGATAACCTGATTCAACAAGGAGATTTAAGTTCATTTTTAGATAAATTTACTCAACAACAACCAGATGCTTTGATTCTGTTACGTGAAGTCACAAATCCTAGCGCTTTTGGTGTGGCAAAGGTAGACGAAAAAGGCAAAGTATTACAGTTAATTGAAAAGCCAAAAGTTCCCCCGTCAAATTTAGCATTGGTAGGGGTTTATTTTTTTTCACCAGTTATCCATGATGCGATTTCTCTGATTAAACCTTCAGCTAGAGGAGAATTAGAAATTACTGATGCAATTCAATGTTTAATAGATCAAGAAAAAGAAGTTTTAGCTTATAATCTTGATGGTTGGTGGTTAGATACGGGCAAAAAAGATGATTTATTAGAAGCTAACCGTCTCATTCTTGATACCTATTTGCAAAAATCAATTTTAGGCGATATTGATCCGAAAACTCAAATTACTGGCAGAGTGCAAATTGGGACTGAATCTAAAATCATCAACTGTACAATTCGCGGACCCGTGGTAATTGGTAATAATTGCTATTTAGAAAACTGTTTTATCGGTCCATATAGTAGTATTGCTGATAATTCAACACTCATAGAAACAGATTTAGAACACAGCGTGGTTTTAGAAGGTGCTAAAATTACTGGAATTCAGCAACGAATTATTGATAGTTTAATTGGACAACGCGCCCAGTTAAGTATTGCCCCCCGTCGTCCTAAAGCATTACGCTTTTTAATTGGTGATGATTCTCAAATTGAACTGACTTGACGCTTTAATCTCTCTTTTTAACGGGGTTCTCCACTCACCCATCAAAACTTTTTGGCTTTTGATGGGTTCTCTATGACTAAACTAAGCTGTCGCGCACTTAAATTGTATAATTTGGAGGTGGAAACCCGCCTATAGCCCAGATTGGGTTCAAAAACTAGATGCGTAACAGCTTACCAGAGTTTTCACCCAATTTCGTTATAAGTTTTACTTGTCTTATCAGAGAATTTATGGTTTAATTCCTATTAAGTCATGTAACGATACACGTATCAAATCAAGGATGTACTTATGAGCAGCCAGTTTAGATCAAAAACCTCTGTTTTATTGGCGAACTTAGCTATATCTAGTTCCTTAATCGTCACTTTTCCAGTCCAGGCGCAATTGCCGACCGTTGCACAGGTAATTTATGTTGATCCAGCTATTGGTGTAAATACTGCTGAGGCTGGCACATCTGCAACAACTCCTTACAAAACCATTACCTTCGCACTGAGTCAGACTAAACCGGGTTCAGTGATTCAGTTAGCTCCCGGCAACTATAGCAGCGAAACATTCCCTATATTACTCAAACCAGGAATAACATTACGGGGTGACGAATCAAGCAAAGGTAGAAGAGTAGTTATTTCCGGTGGTGGTATTTATATCAGTCGCACCTTCGCTAAACAGAACATTACCATCCTGGCAGATCAAGATACCACAATTGCTGGTATCACAGTCACCAATACCAATGAAAGGGGTACGGGTCTATGGGTAGAATCAAGCAACCCCAAAATCATAAACAATACATTTACTAACAACTTCAGGGAAGGTGTATTTGTCACAGGCACGGGAAATCCTCAAGTTGAAAATAACCAATTTGTGCAAAACAGTGCCAATGGCATTGCTATCACAAAATCAAGCCGGGGAGAAATTCGCAATAATCTATTTCAAAATAATGGCTTTGGTTTAGCTATTGGTGATACTTCCACACCCTTAATCACAGAAAATCAAATAGTCCAAAATAAAGATGGTATGGTCATCTCTGAATCAGCCAAACCTTTACTGCGTAAAAATGTAATTCAGAATAATCAACGGGATGGTATTGTCCTCATTCTAAATGCTTCACCAGATCTGGGGACTAACAATAATCCTGGTAGCAATAGTATCAGCAATAATGGTCGTTACAACCTCTACAATGCTACCAAAAACTTCATTTCTGCTGTTGGTAACAATGTTGATGCCTCACGCATTGCTGGTTCAGTCGAAATAGGTAACAGCCAAAGATCAACACCGTATTCCTCCCAAAGCGATGATTTATCAGCCAACGATCCCAACATCGCATTACTACAAAAATGGGAATTAACACCCATTTCCTGTGCCTCTGGCAGCCAAGTAATTACCATCATGATGGGTGGTAAACAATACTGTGTTATGCCCCATCCTGACTTAACAGCCAATAGTTACGAATATAATCAGAGTAATGGCAACCTCAAAGCTTTAGTCAATTCCCCCAACAGAGCTTCCCGTCCGAAAAAAGAGGGTTTATAGGATCTGTGTTTTTGTTCTTTATCAATTATTTCCACCTTTTTAGTCAGAAAACGGAAAAGTCTAATCTCCTCTTACTTTAAACATTTACGAGGTCTTATGAAACATCAATGGAAAACAACGATTCCGAGGTCGGGCTTCGCTATCACAATTGCCACCTTAGCCCTATCCAGTATTTTGTCCTGGGGATCTACGGTTCAAGCCTTACCACCTGTGGATAATACAGATGATAATAGTAACAGTACCGCCATGCCGGATGTAGACCCATCGGAGGAAGCCAACACTGGAACTCAATTTACCTGTGTATCCCAAGGTGATGGTAACGTAGCTACAGTTGGTCAGCGACCCGGTGGAGAACCAATCCCTGTAATTATTTGGACTTCAGCATCTTTAAAATACTTTGGTGAGAAATTTACTCCTCAAAGCCGTTGCCAAATCGTCACACCGAAATTAAATGCGGCTGTAGCTGAAAGTGGCGGTAGCCTCAAAGATGTCGTGCTGATGAGCGGTAAAGTCCGCAATAAAACTGTCATTTGCGTAGTTTCTGTCAATGACACTGGTTGTGATGGTAATAATACTCTATTTACTTTAAACCCGGACAACGCCAAAAAGCCAGAGGAAATTCTTACCCAAATGATGCAAATCAGTCGTGAGGGTTCTAGTGCTGGCGTAATTCGGGAAACAAAAGGTCGTGTGCAGGTAACATTGAGCGATTTACTACCCAGAAAGAATAAGAATAATCGCGTACCTCGGCAAATCAGAAAAAAACCTGCTATTAGAAATAAGTCTGGTGGTTTGTAATTATTAATTTAATGGGTACTAAGTAGGTGGACGTAAAATAACCAAAATGTATAACGATATGTAAATTTACCTCAATGCGTTATTGTGCTTGAGTTTTAGCCATTTCACAAAACGAAATATATTTTGATTTTCCTCCGCCCACCTACTTACATCTCATGCTGATGCTCCTCTTACTTTAAACATTTACGAGGTTTTATGAAACATCAATGGAAAACAACGATTCCGAGGTCGGGCTTCGCTATCACAATTGCCACCTTAGCCCTATCCAGTATTTTGTCCTGGGGATCTACGGTTCAAGCCTTACCACCTGTGGATAATACAGATGATAATAGTAACAGTACCGCCATGCCGGATGTAGACCCATCGGAGGAAGCCAACACTGGAACTCAATTTACCTGTGTATCCCAAGGTGATGGTAACGTAGCTACAGTTGGTCAGCGACCCGGTGGAGAACCAATCCCTGTAATTATTTGGACTTCAG
>NZ_VIKY01000090.1:0-885 GCF_009711925.1 Dolichospermum sp. UHCC 0352
ATTGCCAAAAATAGTTCTCCAAATGCTTTGCCCGTACAGTTGTCAGTTGTCAGTTGAAAAAATCTGTTCCCTGTTCCCTGCTCCCCGTTCCCTGTTCCCTGTTCCCTCATTAAAAGAATGACGGTTGGTGACGAATCAAGCTGAAGAATTCTTCACGGGTTTTCTGTTCTTCCTGGAATACTCCTACCATTGAACTGGTAACTGTCCAAGAACCAGGTTTTTGCACTCCACGCATTACCATGCACATATGACTGGCTTCCATGACGACAGCAACACCTTTAGGTTCGAGAACGGTTTGCAGTGCCTCAGCAATTTGTCGAGTTAGTCTTTCTTGAACTTGCAATCGGCGAGAATACATTTCCACAATTCTTGCCAGTTTGCTTAATCCTACAACTTTTTGATTGGGAATATAAGCCACGTGCGCTCTACCCATAAATGGCAACATATGATGTTCGCATAAGCTAAAGAAGTTAATATCTCTAACTAACACCATTTCATCATGTCCTTCATCAAATATCGCACCATTGATGAGGTCTTCTAAAGATTGATTATAGCCACTGGTAAGAAACTTCATCGCCTTAGCTACGCGCTTGGGTGTTTTCAGAAGTCCTTCCCGTTCAGGATCTTCTCCTACTCCCACAATCATTGTTCGCACCGCTGCCATCATTTCATCCATGATTTCCTCAGATGGTGGATGTATTTGTGGTTCTTTGCCATTATGGGTATTGCGGTCTGGTCGGACATTGATAGCTTCTGCTAAATCAGGAATGAGAGGTGATTGGGAAGTGTTAGAACCGTTTGAACCAGCGATAGTCATGATTGAATTTTAGTAATTTGTCAGTTGTTCGTTGTCAGTTGTCAGTAGGGGCGAAGCATTTGGAAGAT
>NZ_VIKY01000091.1:0-533 GCF_009711925.1 Dolichospermum sp. UHCC 0352
TCAGTAATTAATCGGGTTGGGGTTTCCCAGCCTATTAATGTTGTCATGTTTAGAATATAATTCTTTAGGAGTTTACCAAATGAAACTGTTAACAGGATTTACCCCGAAAGCATTATTACCTGATCGTCCAAAACCACCAAAGCAACGGTTATTAGAGGTGATTGAATTATTGGATAATCATGGGGTATTGACAGATTATAATTCAAGGTTGTTGGAAGCAATTGCAACTGCACCAATATGGGATGAAGAAGCCTATGCAAAGTTTGAAAACTTGGGATTATTAATAGCTAAAGAACAGTTTAATTTAGCATTCATTAATTCGGAATATGAAGAAACCCTGGCATCCCCTGAAAACCCCGACAACTGGAAAAAGTGATTAATGCTATCGCTTAATGAATTTGGTTACTTTTGAATAAAAAATAGGGGTTAAAATGTTTGTCAAAACTATCGCAGTCAGCTACGAAAGAAAGTTTAATTTGGGTGACTTTAATAGTGCCACATTAGGCTGTTCACTCTGGGCTTCAATATCAGAA
>NZ_VIKY01000091.1:607-1278 GCF_009711925.1 Dolichospermum sp. UHCC 0352
GGAATTTCAAGATGAGAAAGGTGAGAACAAAACTAGGGACGTGCTTCGAGAAGTTACCGACACAGATATTATTGTTCAGCATTTTTCAAGTTCAGGAATTAATTGGGTATGGCTTTCTCAGTTCGAGGATTATAAAGCTGAACGTCGTGCAATCAGTTTGATAATTCAGGAGTTGATGAAACTACCCAAGGAAGAAAAGATTAAACAGTCGGCATTTTTTGTAGAAAGACTTGCTGAGTTTAATCCTAGTTTAGTTAGTCAAATGCTTAACGCTTATTAAGTTTACCACGAGTCAGGAGTAATTCTGACTCTTTTTTTTCTGTGGGGACGCTATCGCGCAGAGGTGTTGGTTTTTTATTAATTGCGAGGACACCCATGAATAACATGATAGTTCATTATCAAGGATTCCAAATCGAAATTTATGAAAATCATCCTACATGGATTGACCAACGATATGCTTCCGAAGTTAGTCTTTCCTCGCATCCTGATTTCTATATATTTGATGGTAACGCTTGTACTCCAGATTTCGACAGTTGTTTGAATCAATCTCTCAGAAACTGTGATGACCTTATTAGAGATTATGGGGCAAATGTTATTTTTGAACCAACTTTGGTATTGAATCCTCCTGGTTGGAATGATCCAGACAATTTCTAACAATTAGTTGGCAATAC
>NZ_VIKY01000091.1:1344-2939 GCF_009711925.1 Dolichospermum sp. UHCC 0352
ATTACGTCGTCAAGAGACAATGACATTAAAACCAACCCTTTCAGTGTTCTTGTAAATTGTTTAGAATTAATGTAGAACTTTGGTAATAAATACTAAGTTTCTACATTTTTTCTGTGCTACCGCTTTTAGGTTTTGGCTTTTCATTTCAGATTAGTCATGTCATAAGTTTTTGGATTTTTAAATAGTTTGAATTGTAATAAGAGGAAAAATCATGTTTTCAGTATTTGGGAAAAAACCAGTTGATGCAATTTCTTTACCTGATGTACCTTATAGTGTGAGATTAAACTGCAAAGATGGAGGAATATTTGTAGGTGGAAAAGAACCACAGCACAGACGCAGTAATCCAGATGATAAAATTGATATTTCTATCATCAAAGTCTCTAAGTATTATGGAAATCTGGGACTACAATATACAGGTCAATGGATTCAATTATTCTTTGTTGCTGCACCAAACATAGATCCCAAAATATTGCCACAAAATACAGTCTGTGTTTGCTATATCAAGAAACAAAGTATTTCCAACTTGTTTAGCAAAGTTCAAGATGTAATTAGTGAACAAGATCCGGGTATGGGAATATTCACTATCAAATTCAACAAAGAATCTGGTAAAGATGGTCCATACTATACAGTTGCTTTCGACTGGAGAGAACGTCAAGGTGAACCCGAAAACAAGCAATTGCAACAAATAGCTGGATTGTTACAGACTCAACCAGCTTTATTTGATTTTGAAGGTACTCGTGATATGCAGTGTTTGGATGGTTTGTCTAGCGAAGAAATAACTGCACTTCTTGAAGGTGGCCAAGAACAGCCAGAGTTACCACCATCAAATGTTAAGAAGATTAAAGGCGGTAAATAATTGATTTGATTTAGGTTTTGGGCTGGGAGAAATCCCGGCTCTTTTTTTAGTTAGAGGAAATTTATGAAATTATTAACAGGTTTTACGCCAAAAGCTTTGCTAACAACAAATAGATGTTACCGTCCTCCATCACCAAAACAAAGATTGTTGAAATTAGTTGATACTCTAGAAATACATGGAGTGTTAACTGATTATAATGCAAGATTGATTGAAGCGATTGCATTATCTCCGTTATGGGATGAGGAAGATCATAAAGATTTTATAGGATTGGGCTTAAAGATTGCCAAACGGCAATTTAGCGATATGACTATGAACCATACCTATGAACAAAGTTTAGCATCGCCAGAAAATCCAAATAACTGGAAAGAGTAAAGATAAAAACCGAGTTAGTTATTACTGGCTCGGTAACAAAATTTGATTCTGGCATAGCAAAACACGAAACAGAGAAAACTAGGGATTTAAGTTTTTGGACAAACTGAAATAGTTGCCTTTTTTTATTGGGCTACCGCCTAATGATGATGTTGTTTGTTTGAAAGAAAAATGCTTGAATCATTAATTAAGTTAGAATCTAAAATCCAAGATGGTATAGATACTTTCAGTGAGTTAGATTCTATTTGTTTGGAATTAATTGATTTAATTAATAATAATGAAAACCAAGAAATTAAATCAAAAGCTGAATTGCTAATGGAAACATTAAAACCGCAATGGACAAGTATTAGTTTTCAGGCTTGGGTAATTG
>NZ_VIKY01000092.1:0-8684 GCF_009711925.1 Dolichospermum sp. UHCC 0352
CACGCTGCGCTATCGACAAGCTCAGTACAAGTCTTGCCCGCGTGAGGGTTTCGCTCACACTACAGCCCATCATTGTTATCTTGACAAACTACTAGTGGCCTGTCAAATTTCTATTTGTTGATGAGGTTTATAGTTTATAGGCTCTCTATTTTCCCTCAAAATCACAATTTTTAGCCCGACAGACCACTAGCGCGAATGCAAAAAAAGTTAATTTTTGCCAACTAATAATCAATGCTTTATTTTCTTTAGAGCAGGAATTTTTAGTCTGTAAAATCAGATATGAGTCCTATACCATTCAAGAGTTGAATTATTTGTGACTTCTACCCCAATACTGCCAACACGTCCTCAGACTAACTCAAGTCGAACTATTAACACATCTACCCAAGGTTCGACTTTAGCGGACATTCTCGAAAGGGTTTTAGATAAGGGCATTGTGATTGCTGGCGATATTTCTATATCTATCGCATCCACCGAACTTGTACATATTCGGATTCGCTTGTTAATTTCCTCTGTGGATAAAGCCAAGGAAATGGGCATCAATTGGTGGGAAAGCGATCCTTATCTCAGCACTAAGGCTCAACGTTTGGTTGAAGAAAATCAACAACTTCAGCATCGTCTAGAGAGTCTAGAGGCAAAGCTAAATTCACTGACATCTTCTAGTGTGAAAGAGGAAATCCCCTTAGCAGCAGATGTTAAAGATGATTTGTATCAAACCAGTGCAAAAATTCCATCACCTGTAGATACACCAATTGAAGTTCTAGATTTTCAGGCTCAATCCAGTGGGGGAACTCCACCATATGTAAATACATCAATGGAAATTCTCGATTTCCAGGCTCAAACCAGTGAAGAAAGTTCATCACCTGTAGGTTCAACCGTGGAAATTCTCGATTTCCAGGCTCAAACCAGTGAAGAAAGTTCATCACCTGTGGTTTCAACCGTGGAAATTCTCGATTTTCAGGCTCAAACCAGTGAAGAAAGTTCATCATCCGTAGATCCAGCGATTGATGTCTAACCTAAACTATCTAGGCTTGAAGTATCTGAAACTCCTGAAACTTTAATAATCAAATTGCATCAAAGACATTTAAAACTTTAGGTTGCATCATAAAAATGGTTTGCACTCCCGCTGAAAACTTCAACAATTCACTGACCATTGCTTCTAAACCCAAGAATGAAGCGGGTTTAGCTCCTTTACTTTTGACTGTATTGGAATTGGTGCGTCAGTTGATGGAAGCTCAAGTAATTCGGCGCATGGAAGAGGATTTACTGAGTGAACCTGACTTAGAACGGGCAGCAGACAGTCTGCAAAAGTTAGAAGAACAAATCTTACATTTGTGTGAGATGTTTGAGGTTGACCCGGCAGATTTGAATATAAATTTGGGAGAGATTGGGACTCTTTTACCATCTTCCGGTTCTTATTATCCAGGTCAACCCAGTAGTCGTCCTTCTGTATTAGAGCTATTAGATCGACTTTTAAATACTGGAATTGTTGTAGATGGTGAGATAGATTTAGGTATCGCTCAAATCGATCTTATTCACGCTAAATTACGTTTAGTTTTGACATCAAAACCAATTTAATCCCAATTTATCAATCATAAATTTAGGTTTAATTTATTCACAGCTTATGAGTATTCCTCTTTATTTGTACGGCATTTTTCCAAATACAATTCCTGAAACTCTTGAGCTTGAAGGATTGGATAAGCAACCTGTTCATAGTCAAGTGGTTGATGAGTTTTGTTTCTTATATTCAGAGGCTCGTCAAGAAAAATATTTGGCTTCTCGCCGTAATTTGTTAACTCATGAAAAAGTTTTAGAACAAACAATGCATGAGGGTTTTCGTGTTCTTCTCCCCCTGCGGTTTGGATTAGTGGTTAAAGATTGGGAAACCATCATGAGTCAATTGATTAATCCCCATAAAGATCAATTGAATCAATTGTTTCAAAAATTGGCAGGCAAAAGAGAGGTAAGCATTAAAATTTTCTGGGATGCTAAAGCGGAATTACAAACCATGATGGAGTCTCATCAGGATTTGAAGCAGCAGCGCGACAACATGGAAGGCAAAAAGTTGAGTATGGAGGAAGTCATCCAAATTGGACAATTAATTGAAATTAATCTCCTAGCCCGCAAACAAGCTGTAATTGAAGTTTTCTCTCAGGAGCTAAATCCTTTCGCTCAGGAGATTGTAGTCAGTGAGCCTATGACGGAAGAAATGATTTACAATGCAGCCTTTTTGATTCCTTGGGAAAGTGAATCTGAATTTAGCGAACGTGTTGAAGTGATTGATCAGAAATTTGGCGATCGCTTACGTATTCGCTACAACAATTTTACTGCTCCCTATACATTTGCCCAGCTTGATTCATAGGAGTTATTACGATGCTGACGAAACTGTTACTACTGCCCATCATGGGTCCTCTGAATGGAGTTGTCTGGATTGCAGAGCAAATCCAAGAGCGGACTAACACTGAATTTGACGCCCAAGAAAATTTGCATAAACAATTATTAAGCTTGCAACTTTCCTTTGATATTGGCGAAATTGGTGAGGAAGAATTCGAGATTCAAGAAGAAGAGATTCTTTTAAAAATTCAAGCCTTAGAAGAGGAAGCACGCTTGGAACTAGAAGCTGAACAAGAGGAAGCACGCTTAGAATTAGAAGCTGAACAGGAAGACTTTGAATATCCACCTCAATTCACAGCAGAAGTTAATAAAGATCAACATCTCGTCTTGTTACCTTAGTATTGATGGGCGCAAGTAAGCGACTTCTTTTTATATTCAAAACCCTTAGAAAACGGTAATTGGGAATTATCCTATAGGAATCCTATTTGATTGTTGAAAAAGTGAGAAAGTCCAAGCCTTTCCTGATCGGTGTTACAATCTAAGTATATTGAGTAAAATTCAAATAGGATGGTTATATAACTAGTAGTTTGTCAATATAAAAATGATGGACTGTAGTGTGAGCGTCTCGCTCACGCGGGCAAGATGCCCGCACTACCAAAAACCCGTCAAAATAAATTTGACAGATTACTAGTACAGAATGGATCTTAATATTCAACCTCAAAAGTTTGGTAATTATTCGACTCAACAAAAATATTTGAACGCACTATATTTTGAGCAGTATTTGAGTGAGGTTGACGCAATTTATGAATCGTTTTTTCTGTCGCTTCTATCTGTTGATTGAGGATATCTAAGCGTTGTTGAAGTAAACCCATTCGTTCTTTAATAGAATACATATCTCGCTGAATACGTTGTTTCTCCGTCACCATTTTATAAAGATCCAATTGACTTGATGCATCAGACTTAGTCCGAGGCATTGTGCTAATTTTAGCTCTGCTAATACTGCGATTACTAATTGTTTTCATGAAAAATACCTGAATATTTTTTATCATTATAACCAAGTTTTTGTAATTGTAAATCCCCAAATTATCTGGAAAAAAATTTATCTCTTATTTCCATGAATATGAACTTTAGGTACTTCGTAACAGCAAATATTTTTATCTAGGTGAAATATATGGAATTAGAAAATCTCTACACTTATGCTTTTTTGGAAATACCTAGCTCTCCCTTGATTTTGCCACAGGGTGCTGCTAATCAAGTAGTGCTAATTAATGGTACTGAACTTGCGGCTATTGTCGAACCGGGGATATTTTTAGAATCATTCCAAAATAATGATGAAAAAATTATCCAAATGGCTTTATCCCATGATCGAGTAATTTGTGAACTTTTTCAACAGATTACAGTTTTACCCTTGCGGTTTGGAACTTATTTTACTTCTACAAATAATCTGCTAAACCATTTAAAATCCCATGAAAAAGAATATCAAAATAAGCTAGAAAAGATCAATGGTAAAAACGAATTTACTTTAAAATTGATCCCACGAATGATAGAAGAAATAGTACCATCTGAAGGGGGAGGTAAGGATTATTTCTTAGCTAAAAAGCAACGCTATCAAAACCAAAATAACTTTAGTATTGCTCAAGCAGCAGAAAAACAAAATCTTATTGATTTAATCACCAAAGTTAATCAATTACCCGTTGTTGTTCAAGAACAAGAGGAACAAATACAGATTTACCTCTTAGTTAGTTGTCAAGATAAGACCTTACTTTTAGAACAGTTTTTAACCTGGCAGAAAGCTTGTCCAAAGTGGGATCTACTTTTAGGAGATTGTCTTCCTCCTTACCACTTTATTTAGTGATTATTTATTAAGTAAGTCGGCGCAAAGAAACCAAACTATGTAAAGATAAGTAAATACGGAAAATAAATCTACTGAGGTGATTAAAATATGGGCGCTCGTTTAAGGGTATTTTTAACTCGTGAGCAAGATAAGTACAAAACGTATTAAATTCAACAAACATACTCCTGCTTAACTTTTCCTTACATAGTTATAAACTTTTCCGCCGACCTACTTAGTCTTTTCGTTAATTTTTTAACTTTATTATGAACCAGTACGACTCACTTAATTTGGTCATGTTTAGCGGCAAAGGTGGAGTTGGCAAAACTACCACTTCTTGCAGTTTTGCTCGTTATTGGGCAAAACAGTTCCCAGAAGAAACAATTTTGTTACTTTCTACAGATCCGGCACATTCTTTAGGAGATGTATTACTGACAGAAGTGAAAGATTATGCTTCACCATTAACAGATTTGCCTAATTTGAGTGTTCAGGCTTTAGATGCTGAAAAACTGCTCTTAGAATTTAAGGCCAAATATAGCGAATTTTTAGAACTACTGGTTGAGCGGGGAAGTCTAGCAGACGGACAAGATTTAGCCCCAGTTTGGGATTTGAACTGGCCTGGTTTAAATGAATTAATGGGGTTACTAGAAATCCAACGTCTACTGTCTGAAAAAAAAGTAGATCGCATAGTAGTTGATATGGCTCCTTCTGGTCATACCTTAAACCTATTGCGATTGAAAGATTTCTTAGATGTGATTTTAAATTCATTAGAGTTATTCCAGAAAAAGCATCAGGTGATCACAGAAACTTTGACCAGAAAAAACTATACTCTTGATGAAGTTGATGACTTTTTGGCTGATCTAAAATTTCAATTAGCAGAAGGGAGACGACTGCTACAGGATAATCAATTTACAGGTTGTATAGTTGTCGCCATTTCCGAACCTATGTGTTTTGCCGAAACCGAGCGATTCATAGAAAGTTTAAAAAACCTAGATGTTCCCTATGCGGGAATAATAATCAATCGAATTTTGGCAAATTCAGATACAGAGCTAGACCGCTATGCAGAACAGCAAAACTTCATCAATAAATTCCTCAAAATTTCCCCAAATAAACCCGTTTTCATAGTACCACAACAGCAATTCCCACCTTTAGGTGGGTTAGCATTAGATAATCTAGCAGGACAAATTCAAAATATTGATCAAGTGGAACTCGCTTCTCCACCACCAATTCAATGGCCGACTAAAATTTTACCAAGCTTTACTGATTTTGTAGCGGAAGGCTGTCAATTGATTGTTGTCGGTGGCAAAGGAGGAGTTGGTAAAACCACAGTGTCAGCAGCCATGGCCTGGGCTTTTGCTAATCGTTATCCTGATAAAAACATTCGCGTAATTTCCATAGATCCTGCTCATTCCTTGGGAGATGCTTTTGGTGAAAAATTAGGACATGAACCAAAATTATTAGCTCCCAATTTAAGTGGACAAGAAATCAATGCTGAGAAAATATTAGATCAATTTCGTGCCGATTATCTTTGGGAATTGGCGGATATGATTAGTGGTGAAGGAACAGAAGCAGACGCAACAATAAATATTGCCTATCTTCCAGAGGCTTGGCGGCAGATTATGTCTCAAGCTTTACCAGGTATTGATGAGATGCTATCCCTAATCACCATCATGGATTTATTAGACAGCAACCAGCAAGATTTGATTATTCTAGATACAGCACCCACCGGTCATCTTCTGCAATTTTTGGAAATGCCAACTGCATTAGGAGATTGGTTATCTTGGATATTTAAGTTATGGATGAAATATCAGAATGTCTTAGGTCGAGTTGATTTCATTGGGCGGTTGCGAAATCTGCGCCAACAAGTGGTTAAAGCTCAGAAGAAATTAAAAAACCCAAAGCATACCCAATTTGTGGGTGTAATTCAGGGAGAAGCGGCAATTATAGCTGAACATATTCGCTTAACAGAATCTCTAAAAACCATAGGAATTCAACAGCGTTATGTGGTACAAAATCGCTACACTCAAGATGTAGAGATTGAGAGCAGCTTATTTTCACAGCAAACAATTATTCGCTTACCTAAGTTACCCAGATCTGTCGAACCCATGGCCAGAATTCAAGGTGCCGCCAATCTTTTATTTTAAGTGGATAATGTAGCCAAGAAACAATGGTTTTTTTAGAGTCAATTTTTGGAGGAATCTGATGAGTGATTTATTCAAGGGATTTGAGCAGTTAGTGGAACTGGTAAAAGCTCTGGAAGAAAAAGCAGAAAACGGAGAAATCAAGACCAATGTCCAGTTTAATTCCCGACCCCTAAGCAGTATTCCCAGAACAGGAAATATGCCCCGTACTAGTAATATGGGGGGTAATATGGGCAGTATGGGTAATGATGTGGGTACAAGTCGGATGAACACTCAATCCCCCCCAGCTTCTGGTGCAGGTCCCTCAGATCCAGTTGTTCCTCCCGATCCTACTTCAGGTATTGCTCTTAAAGATATCGGTGGACTGAGCGAAATTCTTAAAGAACTCAAGGAACTGATTGCTATTCCTTTAAAACGCCCTGACCTCCTCGCCAAATTAGGACTAGAACCCACCCATGGCGTACTGTTGGTTGGTCCGCCAGGAACGGGCAAAACCCTCACCGCCCGGGCTTTAGCTGAAGAACTGGGCGTTAACTACATTGCCATTGTCGGTCCAGAAGTCATCAGTAAATATTACGGTGAAGCGGAACAAAGACTGCGCGGTATCTTTGAAAAAGCCGCCAAAAATGCTCCCTGTATTATTTTTATTGATGAAATTGATAGCCTCGCCCCAGACCGCAGTGCCGTAGAAGGGGAAGTTGAAAAGCGTCTGGTTGCCCAATTATTAGGCTTAATGGACGGTTTTTCCCATAGCCCAGGGGTGATTGTTCTCGCGGCTACCAACCGCCCTGACCACCTTGACCCAGCCCTGCGACGACCGGGAAGATTTGACCGGGAAGTGCAGTTTCGCATTCCTGATATCAACGGCCGTAAAGAAATTCTGCAAATTCTCACCCGTTCCATGCCCTTGGATAACACCGTTGACCTCGATTTTATCGCCGAGCGGGCGGTGGGATTTGTGGGGGCTGATTTGAAGGCAGTTTGTCAAAAGGCGGCTTACACAGCTTTGCGTCGTCAAGTTCCTTCTATAGAGGTGCAAGCACCAGAAAACATGACGGTTATTCAAACTGATTTTTTGCAGGGACTAAAGGAAATCAAACCGGCTGTACTTCGGAGTGTGGAAGTTGAAGTTCCCCAAGTTGCTTGGGATGATATTGGTGGTTTAGAGAATATTAAACAAACCCTGCGAGAATCCGTAGAAGGGGCGCTACTTTATCCAGAACTTTATCTACAAACTAAGGCTATAGCTCCCAAGGGTATTTTGCTATGGGGTCCTCCGGGAACTGGCAAAACTTTATTAGCCAAGGCTGTGGCTTCCCAGGCCAGGGCTAATTTTATTGGTGTCAACGGACCAGAGTTACTGACTCGTTGGGTGGGCGCTAGTGAACAAGCAGTGCGGGAATTATTTGCCAAGGCGCGACAAGCAGAACCCTGTGTGATATTTATTGATGAAATTGATACCTTAGCCCCAGCACGAGGAACTTACAGTGGTGATTCTGGCGTGAGTAACCGGGTAGTAGGGCAATTATTAACTGAGTTAGATGGTGTAGAAGTCGGTGCAAGTATTCTGGTCATTGGGGCGACAAACCGTCCTGATGCTCTTGACCCAGCGTTATTACGGGCAGGTAGGTTAGATCTACAACTTAAAGTAGATTTACCTGATTTGGCCAGTCGTTTAGATATTTTGCAGGTCTATACTCAGGGACGACCATTATTAGATGTGAATTTAACATATTGGTCTGAAGTCACAGAAGGCTGGAATGGCGCTGATTTAGTGTTGCTGTGCAATCAAGCTGCTGTGGAAGCTATTCGCCGTTTCCGAGGGCAAGGACAGACAGATCCTGCTGATATCAGAATTACTAATGATGATTTTGAATATTCTCATCAGGTTTTAGTCAGTCAACGTCATGCTTAATTAGATTCTCTCTGTTACCCCTGGCTGCAAGCAATTTGTCCGGGGGTCGCAAAACATAGAAAAGTAAGTGCAATGGCCATACTACTGGTAATTGTTTTCAGCGTCGCTACAACTGGATAGAATCGTTATGAATTGATTTAGCGATCGCTTTACAGCAGTTTCCGATATTATGGGGTAAAGACACCTTTTTGATTTGGCATTTAACAGGTGGTACAGAAGGCGGTTTGCATATCACTGATGTTACCAACCCACCTTCCGCACCCTAAACTGTCACACAAGGAAAAATGGTCGTTTGGGGATTTGAGATTGGCGAACTGCTTGCAGCAGCGCTTCGCTATCGCCACCTAAGATTCCAACAATTTTGTATCAAAATTATCATCAAAGGTATTCAAAAATCCGAAATTACCGATTGTGACACTGGGGGGTGCGGAATGTCGGTTATAAGTTAGACTAATCAATTAAAGTA
>NZ_VIKY01000093.1:0-18089 GCF_009711925.1 Dolichospermum sp. UHCC 0352
CTACTAAGATAGCCTGCTGCACCAAAACCTGTATCGCCATCGGTGTAGCTGGTGACATAGACAAGATTGTTAAAGGAACTATCTAAAGTAGTGGAGGCAATGGAGCCAATGGTGTAATAGCCAGTATTTCCTGTCTCATTGGCATAACCACCCAATACTTGACCTGCTGTATAGGTTCCTACTGCTGCGTAGCCGTAACCAGAATAGCTATCGCCATTACCATAGCTATAGGTGAAGTTATATTGCTGATTACCCAGAATATCGGCTTCGGAGTATTGGCTGAAGTAGGAGTCGGAACTATAGCCGTTTGCGTCATAGGCATAACCGTATTCAGAGCCTAAACCATAGTAGCCAGTTCCGCTACTAAGATAGCCTGCTGCACCAAAACCTGTATCGCCATCGGTGTAGCTGGTGACATAGACAAGATTGTTAAAGGAACTATCTAAAGTAGTGGAGGCAATGGAGTCAATGGTGTAATAGCCATAATTCCCCGTTTCGTTATCAATGTTGCCAATGGTTTGACCTGGTGTATAAGTACCCTCCACAGCATAAACATAACCCGTATAACTATCGAGATTACCGTAGTTATAGGTAAAGTTATATTGGTTGTAAACTGAACCTATGAAAATTGGTTGGGATGTTTCCACATCTAGAGAGTAGTAGGGATTGTCATCCGCTAAAGCAGCATTATCTACTGTGGTTGTGAAATAGTAAGTCCCGGTGGAATTTTCTGTTTGGAAGCGCAGAAGAGCAAAGCGTTCTAACTGATTCACTCCTATAGCTTGACCCAATTCAAAAGCGGGGAGAGAACCGCCACTGAGGTTGTTAATCAAACCACTGCTATTGTCTACAGTTCCATCCTGTAATAGGGGGAAATTGGCGGTGATAATGTTGGTGGGGTCAAAGGGCGTATCAATAGATTCCAGAATCAGCCCATCCCAAGCTAAGTTAAGTCCTAAACCGTTAACTCCAGCCGCATTTCCACGCAGGTCTCCTACTTGTATTTCCACAAAGAAGGAACGATTTAGTCCTACTTGGTCATTGCTGATTATTTCACCAGCTATTCCATCGTTATCTGCCAGCAGATTCAGTCGCACTTGCAGGACGGCAGGCAAATCTGCTTCGTAATAGCTGTTGAAAAGAGTGTCTCCTGAATAGTTGGCATTGTAGGCATAGCCATATTCAGAGCCTAAACCAGAGTAGCCCCACAAGCTAATACTATTTGTTGTACCATAACCAGTATCGCCATCGGTGTAGCTGGTGACATAGACGTAGTTGCTGTTACTAAGACTGGTATTGTCAACAGAATTAATGGTGTAATAGCCGAGGTTGCCTGTTTCATTGGTGTAACCATCCAATACTTGACCAACCGTATAGGTTCCCTGTGCAGCATAGCCATAACCAGAATAGCTATCTCCATTACCATAGGTATAGGTGAAATTGTATTGCTGGTAAGTAGGCTGGACTTGAATGGAAACCTGGGCTATGCTGGTATTGCCTTGACTATCAGCTAGGGTATATTCAAATTGATCAACCCCAGAGAACCCTGTTGGCGGCGTATAAACTAACTGGTCATCGGCTAGGTTGTCTGGCGTTCCGTTGTCTGAAAGTGTGACAGACCCGCCGTTATCACTTACTTGTTGGAAATTAGAAATGCTCGGCGTTTCACCACTAGGAACAATATCGTTACCCAAGACATTAATCGTTATTGGTGTTTCTTGATATGTATTGGCAGCATCATTAACAGACACCAAAGGCGTAGAAATAAAACCGCCATTCTTAATGAATACCGCAGAGTCATAAACACTGTCACTATTATCAGCGATCGCTAACTTAAAATGATAGGTTTGACCTGGTGTTACACTTGCAACCCCTGTTAAAGGCGTAGTTAACCCATCGAATCCTATATTAAAGGGCGTATTCCCAAAACCATAGTCACTTGGGTCGTTGTTGCGGTAATACCCAGAATTGCTTCCCAGATTAACGTTATTGATGGCGATCGGGGTGTTTGTACCGGGGATAACCGCAATATTTTGCTTATTACCCTGAGAATCGGTTATAAAGAAGCCAAAAACATCGTTGAAACTAGAGTTGACATATTCGTTATACTCTTCAGAGGCAAACACATACTGGAAACTGATAAAACTCTCCGTCGGAGTAAAGTCAAATTCCAAAACCGCCGCATCTCTAGTTGCGCTAGGAGAAACCAACCCATTTAAATCAGTATCCCCATCAGTAGCGAATGCAGTGCCAGTGGAGTCGCTATTATTGGGACCATAAATATTGGCGACGTCACCAGTGCTGAGGATGATTCCTGAATCAATACCAATTCCCAGAGAGGGATCATTAAAGATGCCTGCGGCGCGGCTATCTCCAGTATATTCAGCATTCGTAACCTCAACACCTGAGCCAATAAGACTCGAAACCAAGTTATCCGTGTTTGGTGCTGTCATAAATATGACCCTGTATATAGTTGCTTTTTTGAGTATATACTATAAATGACTAAGTTCCGTACTGACTATTACTGACTTTGTACTGACTTTGATTGCACATATATTAAGTTTTTTAACAATACGCGAAAGTCCCCAGCCTCAATGTAATTTTATGCTGGGGATGAGTAGCGGGCGGTCTCTACAATCTTTTTCACCCCACCCTAACCCTCCCCTTGCAAAGGGGAGGGAACTGGATTTTCTTGTTTCCCCCCTTCGTAAGGATTAAGGGGGGTAATTTGACTTGTGTGTACACGATAATTGCAAAAGGGAGGGGATTAGATTCCGGTTTCCCCCCTTCACAACAGAAAACTTCGGAAAAATAAAAGAGGCGATCGCTCAACACCAGCCAAAATATCCTAAAATTAAATACAGTAACGGGAATTTAGACTAAAAGAAATTAAAAATTAAAGTCATAAATTACCTAAAATAGGCGGGTTTAAGCGTAAAAATGAACCATCATCTGTACGCTTTCATCATGGGAATAACCACTTAACAGAAATCAATGCCAAGATCACTATGCCTTCGTTATGACTGTATTGACAAGGTTAGGGTGGCTGTTACACGCAGTGGATATGCTAACCAAAGAGCCTTAGCTGATGATACCGGATTATCCTTAGCTACAGTTAGTAATTTCTTAACTGGTA
This sequence comes from Dolichospermum sp. UHCC 0352, assembly GCF_009711925.1. Taxonomy (NCBI): domain Bacteria; kingdom Bacillati; phylum Cyanobacteriota; class Cyanophyceae; order Nostocales; family Aphanizomenonaceae; genus Dolichospermum; species Dolichospermum sp. UHCC 0352. Next base: position 3,137 of record NZ_VIKY01000093.1, read on the forward strand.
AACCTGTTAACTATAGAACCGTTGAAGAACTATGTCGCAAATTAAATCTAGATTGGCAAGAAATTACCACTAGCAGCGATGAAGTAATATCTACCCCCCCCCCGCAATCCGGACAAATACGCAAAAAAAAAACAATTTCAATAAATTCCAAGACTGGGGAACAGCAATTGATATTTCACCATTTTACGGACGTAGGGAAGAACTGATACAGTTAGAATCATGGATTATCCAAGATAGCTGTCGGTTGGTAGGATTGTTCGGTATCAGTGGAATTGGTAAAACAGCTTTAGCTACTCAACTAGCAAAACAGATTGGGGGTGAGTTTGATTGCGTTTTTTGGCGTTCAGTGCCTACTGTTCCATCTTTTGAGAGTATGATCACTGACTTGCTATCTTTTGTCTCTAATCACAAAGAAAGCAAATCCGACATTAATCGAGTTATCCATTATTTGCGTACTCGTCGTTGTCTGATTATCTTGGATAATCTTGACCCGGCTTCAGATGTTAATTATATAAAATATACTCAACTAACCCAAATAATTGCGGAAACACACCATCAAAGCTGTCTCATTTTCACAAGTCAATCCAAACCTGCTGAAGTTGGTTTTATGGAGAAGTGGACATTATCAGTACGTTCTTTGGGATTATTGGGTTCATCAGAAATAGCTTTTTCCCTAATCCAATCAAAACAATTATTGGGAACTGATGAACAAAAATATGAACTATGCTATCTCTATGGAAATAATCCCCTCAAAATTAAAGTGGTTGTTAGTACCATCATTGACTTATTTGATGGTGACATTGGGAAGTTTCTAGAAGAAAAAAGTACCCGTTAGACTCTCAAATAGATTATTCCGCCTATGCGTCTGAGTTCACTTGATGTGTTTCGTGGTATCACCATTGCAGCGATGATTCTTGCTAATATGGCAGGAGTCGCAGATGATGTTTATCGTCCCCTCAGTCATTCCGAATGGGACGGTTGTACACCCACTGACTTAATATTTCCCTGCTTTTTATTCATTGTTGGTGTGGCTATGACGTTTTCTTTAGCAAAATATACCGCCCAGAACAAGCCCACCAAAGCAGTTTACTTACGCATCCTGCGCCGGACTGCGATTCTATTTATATTGGGTTTAGTATTAAATGGTTTTTGGAATCAAGGTGTTTGGACTTTTGATTTAAGTAGTATCCGCTTGATGGGGATATTACAACGGATTGCTTTAACTTATCTTTTTGCATCTTTAATAGTTTTAAAATTACCTCGCAAAAGTCAATGGTTAGTAGCAGGAGGATTACTAATTGCTTATTGGTTGACAATGATGTATATTCCTGTTCCTGATTATGGTGCAGGAGTGCTAACGAGAGAAGGTAATTTTGGCGCATTTATTGACAGATTAATTATTCCCAAGGCACATTTATATAAAGGTGATGGGTTTAATTTCCTGGGAGATCCAGAAGGACTTTTTAGCACTATTCCGGCAATAGTTAGCGTTTTAGCCGGTTATTTTACTGGACAATGGATTAAAGATAAAAAACAAGCTACTTCACAAACTAGCATGGATTTAGTATTGTTTGGTTTGTGTTGTTTGGTAATTGCAATTATTTGGGATGTGTCATTTCCCATTAATAAGAAAATTTGGACGAGTTCCTATGTTTTATTTACCACTGGTTGGGCGTTAATGTTATTAGCAGCTTGTTATGAATTGATAGAAGTGAGGTTAATTAAACGCTGGAGTAAGCCTTTTGAGATCATGGGATTAAATGCGATCGCTCTTTTTGTGGCTTCTGTATTCCTGATTAAAATCACTGCCAAAACCCAAATCGGTACAGGTGAAACTGCCGTTAGTATCTATAATTGGATTTACCAAAATATCTTTGCATCTTGGGCAGGAAATTTCAACGGCTCATTTTTGTTTGCACTTGTTACCCTGTTATTTTGGTATGGTGTTGCTGTTTTGATGTATCAGAAACGTTGGTTTATTAAAGTGTAAATAAAACTTTTGTGGGACAGGCATCTTGCCTGTTCAAAGTCTGTAAGAAATTCATTCTTTTACTTCAAAATCTACCTTATCATAGATATCTTCCAGCAAAATTTGACAAGAAATAGCAGCTAAATTTAAAGAATCATGACTATCTGAATATTCCGAAAAAATCCATTTGTTATGATCAGTTTTGGAATATTGTTCAACGTGCATTGTATATTGGTCAATTAAAATATATTCTTGAAAATCAGGAATAGTTCGATAAGCTGCAAACTTTTCATCTTTATCATAACTTTTGGTAGATGTTGATAACACTTCAGCAATCATCACCAGTATTTAGTATAATGATATAGTAAATTTTATCAGCAAATACTATTGAGATTCTCTACTTTTGAGTAAAATATTCTGAAGCTTATGTTTCAAATACATAAGTAATGCTAGATTTTTTGTTAAAATACTGAGATTATTTGACTATTTTACATTGTAAGGTATTTTAATGGATACTTATCATAGACAGTGCCAACTAGGTGCTTCTCGTCGTCGTCTCGAAGATGCTTTAAAATTGCATGAACAAAAACGTTGGACGGGTGCTATTTATCTAGGTGGTTATGCAGTTGAATGTGCGTTAAAATCTCTAATATGTTATGAACAAGGGAAAAACCACTTTAAAGAAACAACCGTTTTCCAGAAAATACAAGGCGCTAGGTTGCATAATTTAACAAACTTACTCAATGAGTTAAAATATATTGAAAAAAGTATACAATTAGATAGAAGTGGTATTTATAAAGCTGCATGGAAATTAGTATCATCAATGTGGGATAATGATGAATTAAGATATTCTGATAAATTAGGTGATGAAGAAGATAGTGAAAAATTTATAGCAGCAGTAAAAATTTTACACACCTTTTTTCTAGCAAGGCAAAACGAGGCATCATGATAGAGAATATAAACTTAACACCTGATATTATTTATCAACACTTACATGAAAATCTGAGCCGTGAAGACGAACAAGTAGAAGTGAGTGTCAAAAGAATTTCATTAGGTTGGATAAAAATTAGGATAGTTACTCAAAAATTTGAGGGTAAATTCTTAATTGAAAGAGAACAAAAAATAGATGAATTACTAGGAAATCTTGAACCTAATTTCAATCTTGGTCAATATCCAATATCCGGCTATGAATTACTAACACCAGCAGAAGCAATAAAACAACCTCCTGAGTATGTTAAAGTACCACTTTGGTCAGATATTTTAATGGCTCCCAAACCTGATCAAGCAGTGGAGGTAGATGAAGATATTCCTACTAAAAAACCTTTAGTTGTTACCTTTTATTCTTTCAAGGGAGGTGTAGGTCGCTCTACAGCTTTAGGAGTGGTAGCAGGTATACTAGCAACCCGCAATCGTCGCGTGGTAATGGTAGATTTTGATTTAGAAGCTCCTGGAATTTCAGTTATGTTTCAGCAGGATATAGAAAATACTACTGGAGAAAATTTTGGAGTTTTAGATTATCTACATCAAAGGTCTTTAACCCCTGAAGAAAATATTCCTAATATTGCTGATTGTATCCAACAGATAAATTTACAAACTCGCGGAGAACTATTTTTAGTTCCCGTGGGAGAATATGACGAAAATTATATTCATCGGTTAGCTGATTTAGATATGCGTTCTTTTTATCGGACTGCAAAAAATCCAGTTAAGCAACTGATAGAAGATATTAAAAAGCAACTAGAACCAGATGTAATTTTAATTGATGCGCGTCCTGGATTTAATGATGTAGCTGCAATTACACTTTTTGATTTAGCCGATACAGCAATAATTTGTTTTTCACCAACTGATCAAAGTTTTCAAGGATTACGTTGGGTGATCAAGGCAATTCTGAAACAAAAACAATATCAGGGTAAACCTGATGTTAGATTTCTATTAACTCCTATTCCAACATTACCTCAATATAAAGAATTAGTAATAAAAGTTGAAAAGTGGATTGATCAAAATTGCTATGAAGGTGATTTTGCTATATCTCTAGGTCCAAAAATTGATGAACTACATCATACAATTTTCTATAATCCTATTATTACGACTTTATCTAGTTTAGTTAATGATGTACCCAAAAGTTTATTAGATGAATATATACCAATTGCTGATACTATTGATGCCAGTTTACCGGATATCAAACCCAGTATTGTTAGTAAAACTATTGATGATCGGAAAAAGATCCTGAATGAATTAAAATTGGCAGCTACAGCACAAGAACTAGAACCAGAAAATATTTCCGAAATATTTCAACGTACAGAAGATTTTCCTAAATTTTTAAGTAATAGAATCTGGTTGATTCGTGGTGCTAAAGGAACAGGAAAAAGCCTATTGTTTAGACTGTTTGTAGAACAACCAACAGCAGCAAAAGAACTAGCTCAATCGGATGTTAATTTAGATCATGTTCACTTTGTTCCTGGTCATGGTCAACCTAGAGTATCAAGCACAATTTTAGATAGGTTTGACCTTCAAAGCTACGAAGATCAAGTTGGTATAAATGACTGGCAATTTTTCTGGCTCAATTATGCTCTTTTACAACTGTGTCATCATTTATCGGAATTACGTTCACTAACTGGTTTAGATGAAAAATTAGTTGCATTAAGTAATCAAGAAACCCCTGCTCACTCTGATATTGTTACATGGATGGTAGAAAGATCCAACTCACCAACCAAGAAACCACAAGCTGCCGATGAACTGCGTTTAATTGACAGAGTATTACAAGAGAAAAATCAAGTAGTATGGTTATTATATGATGAATTAGATGCAGGTTTCGGTTCTAGCCCAGAAGATTATACTCGACGTAGAAGATCCCTAGAATCCTTACTTGCATGGTGGTTAGAAAGTGGTACAAATCTCAAACAAATTGTCCCGAAAATATTTTTACGTGAAGATATTTGGAAGCAATTTAACTTTACTAATACAGGACATTATAGCGGACGTTCACTAGAATTACGTTGGGAGGAAGTTGATCTCTGGCGACTTGTACTGCGTCAAGCTCTTACAAATTCTTCATCTCTGAGCAAATCTTTGGGAGAAAAGTTAGGAGTTACTGTTGAAAGATTAGATATAATTGGGCTGGAACAGTTACGCCAAAGTCTTTATCCGTTGTGGGGTGAGCGTATGGGCAGTGGTAATAAAGCCTATACTTATAATTGGGTGATCACTCGTATTACAGATGGCCAAAAAAACTGTTTTCCACGCAGTTTAATATTACTTTTAGAAGAAGCTGTGAAAATTGAAAAAGGATTTTCTACAGAATATTCTTTAGATATAACATTACGTCCAAAAGCTTTAATTAATGCTTTTCCTAGTGTTTCTCAGCAGCGTGTAGATGAGGTACGTAATGAATATCCTGAATTGAAAGATTTTCTAGAAAGACTTCAAGGAGAACGCTCTCCCATTAATGAAGATAGGTTATCTGAGATATGGAATTTGCAGGGTGGTGAATTATCACTTCGTATTCAGGATATGGTTGACGCTGGTATTTTGACAGAACGCTCTCGTCCCAAAGATCCTCCTCCTCGCGTCTATGCAGTTACTGAATTGTACCTGTATGGACTGGGGATGGTTCGTAAGGGACAACGATAGCGAAACTGTACTTAAAAAAAACAAAATCAACCCATCAACTAAACCACAACCTCTTCCGCTTCCAACACATTAATCTCATCTAAAATCCGCCAAATTTCCTGCATCATTGCATCTAAACCAGTGCGAGTTACCGCAGAAATTATAAAAACTGGCGCTAAAGCCAGATGATTTAATTGCATAGCTAAAGCTTCCAAATCAACAGTTTCTCTATCAACAGCATCTATTTTATTTAAAGCTAAAATCTGCGGACGTTTAGCTAAACCGCGTCCATAAGCTTTCAGTTCTTCTTGAATAGTATGAAAATCAGCGATGATATCTTCACTTGTCGCATCAATTAAATGTAATAAAACCCTTGTCCGTTCAATGTGACGCAAGAAATCATGACCTAAACCCGCACCATGAGAAGCACCTGCAATTAAACCGGGAATATCAGCAAAAACAGTACCATCACCCGTGGGTTTTTTTACCACACCCAAATTAGGAATTAAGGTAGTAAAAGGATAATCAGCGATTTTCGGACGTGCGGCTGATAAAGAAGAAATTAAAGTAGATTTACCCGCATTTGGTAAACCAATAATTCCTACTTCTGCTAGCAATTTCAACTCTAAACGTAATACCTTTTTTTCTCCTTCCAATCCGGGAAGGGCATATTCGGGGACGCGGTTGCTATTACTCAAAAAATGTTGGTTTCCTAGCCCACCTTTACCACCTTTAGCAACCTGAAAACTTTGACCAGGTTCAACTATATCGCATAGTAAAGCACTCGTTGCCGCATCATAAACAGAAGTACCACAGGGAACTTCAACAATTAAATCTTTTCCACCTGCACCGGTACAATTATTCGGTCCACCACGTTCTCCATTTTGCGCCTTAAACAAATGCTTATATCGAAAATCTAACAAGGTTTGGAGGTTGCTATCACCTACAAAAATGATTGAACCGCCTCTTCCGCCATTACCACCGGAAGGACCACCTGCTGGTACATATTTCTCTCTGCGGAAAGCAACAATACCATCGCCTCCGTCACCTGCTTCTACTTCAATTACTGATTGGTCTATAAATTGCATAATTTAGTCAGTTGTCAGTTGTTAGTTGTTAGTTGTCAGTTGTCAATTACGCTAACAATTGACTACTAACAACTAATTTAAATATAAGGTGTAACATCCTCGCCACAGTCGTCTGCTAGGTAGGAAAGGGCGCGAAAGCGTAAACCTACCATTTGTTCATAAAGGGGGTTAATTTTACACAATGGCGGAATATGAACTATTTTCCGCCCGAATAGAGTTACATCTCTTTCAAAGGGACACTGGGAAGGAATCATCTTACACAAAAATTTCGCCAATCTGGGGTCTTGAATATCTAAACCGTCTAACCACTGACGCAAGGGACGTAAAGCGTCTGGGTGTGGGGCTTGAAGTCCAGTAGAGGGGAAATTGTTTGTTTGTGAGGTATCTTCTAGGGTCTGACGTAAAGCCGTGAGTAAACTTTCTTGCAGTTCTAATTTTTGACACAATTGCTGAAGTAGGTCATCTTCACTAGGTGAGTATATACCATCAGCGATCGCTACCATTACCGCTGTCCGCAAGAAATTTTCCGCTACAGGCGTACCTTTACCCAATATAGCCGCTAATTCATCTGGTTCAATTATCTCTAGAGTATTCCAATCAACAGCAGGGGCTAATTCATCTTTGGTCAGATTAGTAATTAATTCCTGTTCTTGAGTATCAAAGTTACCATCAGCCCAAGCAATAGTCAGTAATCCACGTAACCAAGCAATAATTTGTTCGCTACTGTAAGGAGTTTGAGCAGTAGTTGTCATAAAAACTCAGTCCTGTAATTTTTATTAGTCAATATTAAGTTACCTTGAAGATAACTAAATTTCTGTACATTTAATTGGTAAAAATAAAGTAAATGTAGTCCAACATGATCAGGAATTTTGTTGGGTTTCCTTGCTTCAACTCAACCTCCGAGATCAGGACTTTTTAGCCTGAACTAAGCAGTATTGATTCACAACGGCATAAAATATGGATATAATTGATTATATTTATCATTAATTAGGTATAAAGTATGTTCTCCTTTGGTATTGAACATGAAGTTGCTTTTCTCAATCATCAAGGAAAATTCGCAGATTTCCAGAATACAAAATTTGCAGATTTTCAGCAAATTGTTGACAAATTACCTATCTATCCCACTGACTACCCACAATTAAGAGTTGGTGATGCTGGGATTAAGAAAAAGCGGTGGTATATTGAAGGATTTGAAAGATTTAGCGACTCTGAAGAAGTAATTGACTGTGTAGCTAAAGGTATTGAAATTAGAACAACTATCCACTCTACTATTCAAGGAGCAATTGATGAATTAACCGCAAGTTTTATTTTATTACGTGATGTTGCTGCTAACTTTGGGTTTTCACCTGTTTTAGCCAGTTTTAATCCCTATACTTGCGTATTTAAACCACAACCCCCATTAAATGATTTTGAAATTAGGCAATTACAAGCTTATCCAGATGAACAAACTGCTCATATTTATATGGTTTCCTATGGACCAGATTTAAATATTTCTATGGCAAATTTATCTACTGAAAGGTTAATTGACATTGGTAAAAAGTTAACTTATTACAGCCCTTACATCATTCCTTTTAGTTATAGTTCTCCTTTTTATAATGGTGGTTTATGGGAAGGTTTATCAGTGAGGACATTTATTAGAACAGGAAAAAGATCCGCAACATTAGTTTTTTTAGAAACAGCAGAAGAACTGATTAAAAGTGTGCCTTCATTAACAAAAATTGCCCGCATTCCCTCAGAAGTAGGACGGATAGAATTTAAAGCTTGTGATAGTTGTGATAATTTCGCTATTTATGCAGGTTTATTAGCTTTATTAAAAGGTTTAGTATTAGATGAAACTTTACCAGGTAGAGCTATGATACCTGATGCTAATTTACACCAAATTTCGGCAAAATCAGGCTTTGAAAATGAAGACATTTTCGTTAACTCTTACAAACTTTTACAAGTTGCTGAAATTGCCCTGAAAGATGATCCTGATCTTGAATTTTTAACTCCATTAAAAGTCATTTTATCCGAGAAAAAAACAAAATCTCATGAATTAATTCAGTTATTCCAAAATTTAGGTTCAATTGAAGCCACTCTCAAGAAAAGTTATAACAGGTAATAGGTAATATTTACCAATCACCAATCACCAATCACCAATCACCAATGACCAATCACCAATCACCAATGACGAATTACTTTTTCTTTTCCTCCTTTTCCTGACTAGGAGGAATTTGTTCAATAGGAATTAGTGATTCCATCACAGTTTTCACAATTGGTGCAGCTACTGTAGAACCATAGGCATTTTCTCCCTTTGGTTCATCCACAACTGCAAACACTACATAACGAGGAGATTCCACGGGCAAAATAGCGACAAAACTGGTAATTCTTGCACCCTTAATATATCCACCATTAGGACTAGCTTTTTGGGCCGTTCCCGTTTTTCCACCAATGCGATATCCGGAAATTTTTGCAGCTTTACCAGTACCCACATTCACTACTGTTTCCATCATTTCCACAACCTTTTGAGTAGTTGTAGCTGAAAAAATTTGCCGTGGTTCTGGGAGAGTCAGTGAATAGTGCGTTACTCCTTGACTATCAATTAATCCTCGGACTACATGAGGTGTCACTAATTTGCCCCCATTAGCTAATGCACCATGTAGTTGTACCAGTTGTAGTGGAGTTAGAGAAAAACCTTGTCCAAAAGATGTTGTGGCTGGTTCAATGGTTGAAGAGATAAATTGTTCTTGACTTTTTAGTTGACCCATAACTTCAAAGGGTAAATCCGTTTCAACTTTTTGTCCTAGTCCTAAACGTTCTAGCCAGTTGTAGTATATGGATGGTTTTAATCGTTGAATGATTCTCACCATGCCAATGTTACTAGAAGTTTGTAAAATCTCAGGAATAGTTAATCGGCGATAACCAGTTTTTTCGGCATTTTTGATCGTATGTATCCCGATTTTAATCGAACCAGGATCTTCAAAAGTATCGTCTGGTTTGATTGCACCATTTTCTAGAGCGATCGCCACATTTACAGGTTTAAAAGTTGATCCCGGTTCATAAAGATCAGCCACAGTCCAATTTCTAAACAGAGAAATATCAGATTTAGCATATTGATTTGGGTTATAGGTAGGTTGGGAAACCAAAGCAAGTATTGAACCATCAACCGCATCCATGACAACCACTGCGCCTCGTTTGGCACTAAATTTAGTCATTTGTTCTTTTAATGCCCCACGGGCTACCCGTTGCACACGGCTATCAATAGTTAATTGCAGTTTTAAATCATCAAAATGCAGAAATCCCTCAGTCGCATAATCCGGCATCAATGACCCATTACCAGACTTACTCATCCGAACTGTTTGTCCAGAACGTTCTAGTAACTTCTCCTGACTATATTCCACACCAGCCTGACCACGACGGTCAAGATTAACATAGCCCACCACATCTGCTACCAAATCATCTTGGGGATAAAATCGAGAGTATTTTTGAATAAACTCGAACCCATTCAAGCGGAGTGATATCAACTTATCAGTAATATCTTCAGAAACACCAGAAGCTAGTAAAATTCCACTGCGTTTACTTTGGAATATTTTAACTAAATCAGCCTTTTCTCTGCCAATAACTGGAGCAATTTTCTCAGCAATTTCCTCCTGGGATAGATCAAATAACTTGGGATGGCTATAGACATTATAAACAGGACGGTCAATAGCCAATATATTATTACCCCGATCTACTACCGGACGACGGGGCATATAAGGGCGTAAATTGACCATTTGCTGGTTTCGTGCCTTTTGAGTCAGCTTTTTTCCCTGAACAATTTGTAACTGATATAAGTTAAATGCCAACCCTAGCATAGCAATCATTAACACACCCCACACAGCCAACAATCGTAATTTAATATTGGGTGGGTTTTCCGGTATTTTCGGATCAATATTTCCTATTTGAGTTTGTTTAGAGAACTTTCGTTGTCGTCTGAATTCTAAATTACGTAAATTTCTCAATTTTGTTTTAATTGATGACTTCACCATTAGAGCAACATATAAGTTAGGGAATAGGAAATAGAAAGAATTTGACCAATTACCAATTAATATCCTAATGGAGAAGGAGGTTCAGGTTGTAATTCTGGTTGAGAAGTTGAAAATGACGATTTGGGATAATTATTAGATGTTGGTGGTAAGAAAATTGTCCCTTCAGAAGTTGGTGATACCATTTCCGTCCCAGGCTGTTCGGCTTCCTGTGCCATTTTGCTAGTCAGTGTCGCATTGGCAGTATTTAACTGTCGCTCATGACGTTGTAAGCTTTGTAGTTTACGGTACGAGTCACTCCAAAGCTCTTGAGAATATACTGTACAACCATAAACTATTAATGTCGCTACCACTAATAAAAATGTGAAAACGGATGAATAGCGATTAACTGTATACATACGTAGCAACCATGTTGGCATAGTCGCAGCATTACTCATTTTATTTAGAGTAGCAGTTGATTGTTTATCGGTCCCGGTAGGTTGTTTTTTACTCGTTTCTAAGCTGGAAATGCGGGTTGCTGTCTTATTTCTGCGAGAACCTAAAAAATTTAAATTTATCCAAGCATTCCGGGAAATAGGTGATTTAACTGCTATCGGTTCACTCAGAAGTCGGGAGAAATTCTGTGTCTTTTTATTCGGACTTCGAGAACGTCGTCTATTCAATGACAAAGGAAACTTGCCCCATAACCAGGCATTTTTTGGGGAAACTGCTGATTTACGTTCAAAAACCATAATTTTTCTGATGGTAAATACTTTATTTTTGACTTGATTGAATTTTACAAGAAAGACTGGGAAGTTTGAAAGCCCCTGAATAAGCATTGCGTAGCAATGCCTTATATGCTTTAGACAGGGGATGAAAAACGACTCAGGTGGTTTTAACCTAAAGTTGCATTAATTAGATCAAGAATTTGAAGCTATTCTAACTCTTAATCATGATCTATTCGTGTTACATATAATCTACAAAAATGTTACAAAAAAGAATGAGTTGAAATATGTAATCAAAAAGTCCTAAAAAAAAATCAATAAATAAGGTATCTTATTCAACAGGCTGCATATTTTATTGCCACAATTGGTGAAAGAGGAGTTATGAAGACAAGAATTTTTGGTTTGGCTCTAATGTTAAGTCTGGCTACCATGCTTGGAGCTTGTGAAGGTGGTAGTGAACCAGCAGGTACTACCAGTTCTCCAGCAGCAACCACAGGTGGCGAACCAGCAGATACTGGTGCTACCCCTGCGGCGACAACCTCTCCTGCGGCGACAACCTCTCCTGCAGCGACAACCTCTCCTGCGGCGACAACTTCTCCTGCGGCGACTACCTCTCCTGCGGCTACTCCCAAAAAACCTTAGTATAGGGTAATACATCGCCCTCGTGATTAGTTGACTCTTTAAAAATTATTTTTCACAAAACTCTACTGAGAAAGTTAGCTTAATTTGTGGATAAAGACTAAAGATTCAACTGCCTAATGGTATCAAGTTGGGTAAAAAACAGGAACATTCATCAGGTTTTGCTTCTGGGCTAGATTCAGTTCTCGCCCAGTTTGATTTTTTTTATGTTCGTTTTCACTTAGTCTAGAACCTAAAAGCTCTCCTTACGAGTAAGGTCAATCAGAGAGCGAATTATCAGCAATTAACGCTGTTTGACCAAGGTTAAACTACGTTACTTGTGTATCTCAGTAACCAAGTAAGATCAATGTATGTTGTTACTGCAATTTAGTACATCTCATTATTGTCGCAAAGCCCGATTGGCATTGGGTTATAAGGGAATTAGTTATCAAGTTGAGAATTTAACTCCAGGGCTGCATATTTTAAAGGTCAAGCCCTTAACTGGGTTAACGACACTACCGGTACTGTTACCCCAAATTGTCGGACAACCCCAAACTATTGCTGACTCTACAGAAATTTTCAAATTTTTAGAAGGCTATCAACCTGAACCTGCTCTATTTTTACCCAATTCAGAACAGCAAACTCAAGCTGCGATGTTGGAAGATTGGTTAGATGAAAGTATAGGAACAGCTACTAGGTTTGTATATTATCAATTTCGCGCTAGTGAAGGTAAGTCAATTGACCCTTCGCTATTTAGCCAAATGGTGATTAAAATAGTTAGACAACAATATGGTATTAATGATACTACCGTTGAATTAGCGCGAAAAAGACTCGCCAATGCTTTGTTAGTATTATCTGCATATTGGCAAAAAAGTGATTATTTAGTGGGTAGCCGCTTGAGTATAGCTGATATTGCGGCGGCGGCTTTATTGAGTCCTTTAGCATTGATTCCCGATTATCGTCAGGAGTATCCACAGGTTTTTGAACGAATTATCAATATCCACCAGCTATGTGCTGAACCATTACCACCTGGACTTGAGAAATTAAAAATTAGAAATTAAAAATTAAAAAAAATAGAATTTAGAACTCCAAGAGAAATTGATGAAACGCATACTGCTGCTTATTTTGGGCGTTACTACTAGCATTTTAGTCGCTTTAAGTGGTCATAGTGGTAAAGCAGTGATGGCATTACCACCACAAGCAGATATACCAGAGGAGATATTGCGAACAGAGATTATTCTAGCAGCGCGATCGCCCATTGATGGCAGAATCCTCACGCCCGCAGAATATGCCGAATTGCAAGCACAAATCCAAATAAGTCCACCACCACGTTTAGCCTCCGGTATCCGCGATAAAGTATTTTTGCTGCAACTACGCAAAACATTATTACAACTTTTCCCATTTTTAAGTATTTAATCAGGGAATAGGAGGTAGGGGAGGTGGGGGAGGTTGGGGAGGTTGGGGAGGTTGGGGAGGTTGGGGAGGTTGGGGAGGGTGGGGCTGTCTCTTATACACATCTAGATGTGTATAAGAGACAGGGTCTTATCTATGCGCTCCTAATTATTGTAGTCGCTATCGTCCTGCGGCCAGGGAGTCTCAATCACCAGATACAGGAACAACACATATTGGTTTTCGTTTGGTAAAATTACTTAACTAATTATCTGCGCTTCCTGGCTATATAATAGTCTGAAAAATAATGTAGAGACGTTCGATAGAAATTTCCTGCTTACACTCCCTTAGAGGGTGTAATGATCAGCTGAACAAATATGGATTTTACGTAAAAAACAGGATATTTTTTTTAAAGATTTGATAAAACATCCCCACAATTAACCAATTCATTAGAGAATATCTAGCAGACAATAGCTTATAAAACTTAGGAGTTATACAGAAAATTATTGAATAAGGATGTGTTTTTTTTGTTATCAATGTGGATAATATAAAAAAGCATGACACAGATACGGAAAGTAGATGTTAGCAAAAGGGAAAATATGAGAATTTTAGTGACGGGCGGTGCTGGTTTTATTGGTTCTCATCTAATTGACCGACTCATGAATGATGGTCATGAAGTCATCTGCCTGGATAATTTCTATACAGGAAAGAAACACAATCTCCTCAAATGGTTAGATCATCATAATTTTGAACTGATCCGTCACGATATCACCGAACCAATTCGGTTAGAAGTGGATCAAGTTTATCATCTGGCTTGTCCGGCTTCTCCAGTGCATTATCAGTATAACCCAATTAAAACAGTTAAAACTAACGTTATTGGCACACTCAATATGTTGGGGTTAGCTAAACGAGTTAAAGCTAGATTTTTATTAGCTTCCACCAGTGAAGTCTACGGAGATCCAGAAGTTCATCCCCAAACTGAAGATTATCGAGGCAGCGTCAATCCCATTGGCATTCGCTCATGTTATGACGAAGGTAAGAGAATGGCGGAAACCTTAGCATTTGATTATTACAGAGAAAATAAAGTCGAGATTCGCGTCGCCAGAATATTCAATACTTATGGACCGAGAATGCTGGAAAATGATGGTCGCGTAGTCAGCAATTTTGTCGCGCAAGCATTACGAGGTGTGCCTTTAACTGTTTATGGTGAAGGTCAACAAACCCGGAGTTTTTGTTATGTTTCCGACTTGGTAAATGGACTAATGCGATTAATGAATGGTGAACATACTGGCCCCATAAATTTGGGTAATCCTGATGAGTACACTATCTTAGAACTGGCGCAGGCTGTGCAAAACTTGATTAACCCAGATGCACAAATTAAATTTGAACCCCTACCTGCTGATGATCCCCGTCGTCGTCGTCCCGATATTACTAAGGCACAAACTTTGTTAGATTGGGAACCTACTATTCCTCTGCAAGACGGTTTAAAATTAATGATCGAAGATTTCCGTCAACGTTTTCAAAAGTAGTGGTTTAGTAATTCACAACTGACAACTGTACGGGCGAAGCATTTGG
>NZ_VIKY01000094.1:0-9203 GCF_009711925.1 Dolichospermum sp. UHCC 0352
ATAATTTATCTTCCAAATGCTTCGCCCCTACTGACAACTGACAACTAACAAATAAATTTATGAATAAAATCGCTTATCTTCAATGCCCAACAGGGATTTCTGGTGATATGTGCTTGGGGGCGTTAGTCAGTCTCGGTGTGCCTGTGGAGTATTTGGTGGAAAAACTCAATGGCTTGGGAATTGAGGCAGAATACCGATTACGGGCGGAATTGGTTCACCGTCAAGGTCAACAAGCGACTAAGGTTGATGTGGATTTGGTTCATCACCATCATCATCATTCTCATAATGAACATGATCACCACCACACCCGTCATTTGCCAGAAATAGAGGAGATGATTCTCAAGGGGAATTTGCCAGTGCGGGCGGAAGCTTGGAGTTTAGCTGTTTTCCGACAGTTGGCAGTGGCAGAGGGGGCTGTTCATGGCATCGCACCGGAAAAAGTTCATTTTCATGAAGTGGGGGCTGTGGATGCCATTGTGGATATTGTTGGTACTTGCTTAGGGTTGGATTGGTTGGGTATTGATTGCGATCGCTCAGGGTTGCCTTTGCTATACTGTTCTGCATTTCCAACGGGAGGTGGTACTGTTAATGCGGCACATGGAAGAATGGCTGTACCAGTACCAGCGGTGTTAAAGTTGTGGGAAATGCGGGGTTGTCCAGTTTATAGCAATGGTATTGACAGAGAATTGGTAACACCAACGGGGGCGGCGATCGCTACTACCTTAGTACAAGACTTTGGTTCTCCACCACCAATGACTATCAAACAGATAGGATTAGGGGCGGGTTCTCTAGATTTACCCATTTCTAATATACTACGGCTCTGGTACGGTGAAAATGAATCTTTACAGACTGATAACTCTGATTTAGGGGAATATTCTCCAAATCTAGAAACTATTACTGTCCTCGAAACTCAAATAGATGATTTAAATCCGCAAGTATTCGGTTATGTGTTTGAGGCTTTATTTGCTGCGGGTGCGGTGGATGTTTTTACTCAACCCATAGGGATGAAAAAGTCACGAACTGGAATTTTATTAACTGTGATTTGTCATCCTGAAAATTTAGCTAGTTGTGAGGATGTGTTATTTCGAGAAACTAGCACTTTAGGGATTCGTCGTACTACTCAAAAACGGTCATTTTTACAAAGGGAAATGCAAAAGGTGGAAACTGTTTATGGGACAATATCTGTAAAAGTTGCCTGGACAGGAAAAGCTACAGAAAAGGTGATTACTAATGTGCAGCCAGAATATGAAGATTGTGCAGAATTAGCAAGACAAAATAATATTCCTTGGCGAGAAATTCATCGGTTAGCGTTAGAAAGTTGGCACAATTAACCAGATCCCCGACTTCTTCAAGAAGTCGGGGATCTGAATATTTCAATAAATCTAAAATGAAGAAAATTGTCCGGTGGTTGATTTTAGGTGGTACGCTATTTTTTTTGTTGAAAGCGTTAAAAGATAATTGGTTGGGAGTTAGTGCTATTCGGATTAGTGCAAATGGATGGTTAATATTAGTAGCTGCTACATTTATAACTTTACTGGCACATATTTGGGCGGGTTGGATTTGGACTTGGGTATTAAGGGAGTTAAATCAATCTGTATCTGCTATTGAATTTATTCAAGTTTATTTAAAAACGAATATTGCTAAATATTTACCTGGGAATATTTGGCATTATTACGGGCGAATTATGGCGGCTAAAAATGCTAATATTCCTACTAATATTGCTACTTTAAGTGTTTTATTAGAACCATTATTAATGTTAGCAGCAGCTTTAATTATTATTGTTTTATTTGGTAGTGAACTTGTTGTTAATAATCTGAAATTTAATTTCATGATTCTGCAATTTCTGAGTTTAATAATTGTCTTGGGTATACTTCATCCTCGATTTTTAAATCCAGCTATTAAACTTTTAGAACGGTGGAAAAATAAAAAATCTCATGGAGAAAATCAATTAATTAATAGTTTTATAATTAAACGTTACCCGGTGAAACCATTATTAGGAGAATTAGTTTTTTTAGGGTTGAGGTGTGCTGGATTTATTTTAACTATGTTGGCTTTAACTTCTGTAAATTGGGAGCAAATACCCTTATTAGTGGGAGCTTTTAGTTGTGCTTGGGTATTGGGGTTAATTGTTCCTGGTGCGCCTGGTGGTTTAGGAGTATTTGAAACCACAGCGATGTTACTGTTACAATATCATTTTCCGGCGGCTTTGGTGATTAGTGCGATCGCTCTTTATCGTCTCATTAGTATCTTAGCAGAAACCACCGGAGCAGCCCTAGCTTGGCTATTTGAAAGGATTTAATCAATTTTATATCTATGCTCATTTAGGAGTCACCGAGATTTGATGTTATAGTTTTGGTGAAATAAAATCGGGCAAATATTAGAAGGATAATTAGAAAGGCAATGAGGGAATGAGTGAAGATATCAGGCTTGATATAAAAGTTCCCTGACAAACAAATAAGCAAAGCAAAATTTGTTCAGCCAGAGAAGTTTATAGTAAGTAAGGCTTTATATTTAAGTGAGTCAAAATAGCTATTTTGCAAGAGTTAAATATTCCTAAATAGAGAGAAATTATACTAATGCTGTTGCTATAACCATCACTGCTTGAGCAGGAGTTAGACGTGCTGAACCGTTGGCAGCTAAGAATCCAGCGAGGGCGGTAGCAGCAGCAGCAGCATCACCACCACTAACAGTAGCGGATTCTTCCAAAGAAAGTTCAGTAAACAGTTCCTTATGTTCGAGATTATTAATTTTTGACATAATTGTGTTCTTCTTAATTAGGCACATCTAATCAGAAAACCAAGTAATTATTCACTCCCCTACTCTCTGAAAAGTTTCCAAAAAACTTATGAAAAAATTAATTGAGGGGTAGGGAAGTGAACAGTTAAGGAGGAAATTGTCTATGGTTTTACTAAGTTTAAGAAATGCGCCCACCTCACTTTGAAGTAGCGAGTATCTGCTTGAATTTCTGGGAATCTGGGGCGCATTATTCACTTCATTTGATAGAACAAATGAATGAAAGGCTACAGAGCGATTATGCCAATGTTGTTATTGATGCTAGAACACCTTGAGCAGGGGTTAGCGGCACACCACCGTTAGCTGTCAAGAACACGGCGACCGCATTAGCTCCTTGAGCAGCACCAGCACCACCATTCATCTCAGCAGATTCGTCATTGGAAAGTTCGCTAAACAATTCATGATTTTCGATAACTTGCATGATGTTTTTTCCTTAATTAACAGAATGAAGGTAAAGATTGAAGTGGCACTTTTCTCAAGCAGAAAGGTACACACATTGCTCGCACAGTTCACAAAAAAGATTAAATTTCACAGTTAAAAAAGCACTCAAAAATTTGAGAACTAGGAAACAAATTCCCGGAGGATAGCTTCACTAGCAGGTGTAGTTTAGAGCCAAAGTAAAATATTCACTAATGCTCAAACTTCCTTGCCTCTTTGTGAACTTGATGGTGAACTGTCCTTACTTTCTATAACGAACACCCAAAACAAAATATTCCGAAGTTGGCAAGAAAATTTGGAAGCCTTGCTGAATAGGTATTGAGCAAGCGCAACTAATGGTATTTAGGTTTTTATCAATCAAGAACTGCTATATTTTTTTCTGTTGCATAATTATAAATTTTATATTTTTCCTCTATCTAGAGTAATAAAAAAAGCTAAATTCTATCTCTACTGTTTAGACGATGTTGAATAGATTGGCATTGAGACTTAAATAGGAAGAATCGAAATAAAAATATGCGGTGATATCAAATCCGGGTAATTGCAATCATCGAATATTTTATGATGACCAAGCTGTGAACCGTCTATGCAGTTAGTGTGAGACATGGAATGTAAGTAAGAAAATATAGAGAAAAAAGATTTGGTTTCAAAACCATAAATTTATATGGTATTAATCAACATTCTCTACATTTCCTTATGTGAGAAAAAAGTATAAATGCTGAATTTATATATTTGTTGGTGAAGGCGTTATTCAAGTAAGTTGAATTTACGCTCCAATTTTCACAAAAATAATCATATTATTCAGCAATTTGCACATTGGAAAGATTATTTGTTGCCTAGTTAATAGCCTATTTATCAAGGACATATTGTATGTTATCAGCGCAGGAATCATGGTCTTATTCTTCAGAGACTTGGCTTGACTCAAACTATCGCCAGAGATTAAAAAAAATTGCTAACAAATACACTAGGGGTACAGGCATATCTTGGGAAGATGCGGTTCAAAATGCCCATTTAAAAATATTTCAGGGTCTGCAATCTGGCAAGTTCAGAGAAGGAGGATTAGAAGAATTTTATCGCTGGGCTGCTACAGTAGCCCGCTGTGCGATTATTGATTTTGTCCGTCAAGAAAATCTGCGAAAATGCCAAAGTTTAGATTGCAATATCCCTGGAACAGATATAGCCCTGTTAGATACAATTACTGATGAATTTAATATTTTGGAAGCAACAGAAAGGGCAGATTTAATTTTTAAAGCGATAGAGAAAATTTATCAACTAGATCAACAATATCCACGCCAAAACTATCTGAAATTATGGCAAGGTAAAATTGATGGAAAAACACAAACTCAACTAGCTGGAGAATTGAGAGTTAGTCAGAGTGAAATATCCAAACGATGGCAGGAACTTTTAGGACGGATTGCTGATTCTTTAGGACTACTTAAAGTTGAAGATTTCAAGGGCAAACTGCAAGAAAATCGCCAGCAAAAGAGAGAATACAATCGGTCAACAAAGCAGTGGTAAGTGAATAAAATACTCAAATTGATTGAAATGAGAGTAAGTAGGTTAGCATTGAAAATCGTCGTTATGGCACTAGGCAAGAGGCAAGAGGCAAGAGGCAAGAGGGTTTGGGCGATTTTACTTTTCGTTACATATTACTCTTCGAGAAGCCGCTTCGCGTCTACGGTTTTTTTCCGTTCACCTACTTAAATCCTGATATTTAGAAGCGTCCGAACGTTACATAATATATGGGATTGGATGCGACTACACCCAGAATCCCGGCTCATTGTTAATTTTTGTCGGGAAACTAAATATATGCGTGTAAACTTGAGTAAATCCACATTTTTAAACAGGCAAGCGTCTAATATGCCAATCCCACAACCTGGAGAAATTTGGGAAGTGAGTCGCTTAATAAGAAGTCCTTTGAAATTCTCTCAAGAACAAGAAACTTTTTACTCTTCCTCAGCACAAAGTTTTTTGGCAGGCAACTCACCACCGCGCTATGTAATGATTGTCAAAGAACCTGAAGCAATTCTAGATACAAATGAGGAGTGGCTAATTTTTTCTGTCATGTTGCTATCAGGAGAAACAGATTTTCTCAGTGATGTAGATTTGCTAATTCCTGCGAAAATATCTGGACTAGAAAAAGATTTATTAGCTGAAACATGGCACATTATCCCAGCGTTAGCTTGTAACTTGCTACAGCCAGTTGGTAACAGACTATCGCGCCAAATTTATGACTGTCTTCTGACCGTTAGAGACTATCATTATGGGTTAGGTAAAGAACCATCAGTAATATCAGAAATCCAGGAATTAGGTTTAATAAATAGTAGCTTATCTTTTGCAAATAGCTTAAAGATTCAAGATTTTCACAAAGCAGAACAAGCCTGGAGTGATGTATTGACAATACCAGTAGCAGCTTGCCAAACTTACTTGAAAAGTATAAACTTCACCAATGCAGTATTAAATGAAGCATTGCAACTAGAACAAGACCTGCAAATTGATAGAACCTGGACTAAGAGGTTGTTTGAAAAGTATTAGATGAAACCAACAATCTCCGAAACCTAACCCCCCTTCCCCCCTTCCCTACAAGGGAATGGGGGTTTCAAAGCCTCTCCCCGCGTCGGGGAGAGGTTTGGAGAGGGGTTTATTGATACATTAAAAACTTTTCAAACATCCTCTAAGTTTGATGTCAATGAAAAGCCTCAAATTGATTAATTTGAGGCCATGATGTCAAAGTTTGGGAGAAATTTTCATGTTTTCAACAGATTCATGCAGACGCACAGAGTAAAAAAAGATATTAATCTCCAGTAATAGAAAGTTCACTCACCCAGACTCTCGGTGCAACTCCTCCTGGTGTTAACTCAACTTCTTTTTCTACATAAACAATTGATTTCAAAAGTTCTAAGAAATCACCAGCTACAGTTGCCGACTCAATACTGGTTTTTTCACCCTTATTAATTAACCAACCATCAAAAGGTAAAGAAAAAGAACCTTGTAAAGCCTTAACACCCGCATGAAGAGCTTGTAAATCATCAATTAAAATCACATTTTCCGCAGTTTCCAAACTCAATTCTTTCTCTGGAGTTCCTGCTGCAAAAACGTGATAAAAATTGGGACTGACACTCACTTTTGCGCCAATACTAGCATTACCTGTAGGTTGAGCATTTAACCGTTTTGCAGTTCCCGCACTATGCAAAAAGCTGGTTAAAATGCCCTTTTCTATTAACTTAATTTGCCGGGTGGGAGTCCCTTCACCATCAAAACTTTCAGCCCCAATATTAGCGGGGTGTAAAGCATCATCATAAACTGAAAGTAAAGGTGAAGCCAGTTCTTTACCGATATCATCAGTTTTTGATAAACTTTGATTATCCAGAATACTTTGGGCGTTAAATAAATTGGAAAAAGCCCCCAACAAACTTAAAAAAGCTTCAGCAGAGAAAACTACTTGATATTTACCAGTTTTGATTTTTTCATAATGCAAATGACTGATGGTTTTATCAGCAGTTTCTTGAATACAACCTGCAATATCTAAATCGGCTACACTTTCCTTGACTCGATAAGCACCAGCACTGCGAGGTTTTTTATTTTCCTCTTCAGTTTTGCTGTACAAATAAATAGAAGCTAAAGAATGAGATTCAGTTCTCACAGCACCATCACTATTGAGATAAAATCTGTCAATATCTCTTTGTGCTAAACCATTATAAGGCACACTTGTAATCGCAGGATGTTTTGCCATTAATTCTTTTTCTGCTACTAATAGTTTTTCTATTAGTTCAGAAACAGGTGCTTGCAGGGCTTTTTTCTGATGTGTATTAGGAATAGGAATAGTTGCTTCTGGACTAAAATCAGGAACATTTTCTTTCACACCAAAAAAACTCGCTTCGTAAGCAGTTTTTAAAGCTAATTCTAATCCTTGAGCATCTACATCTGTGGTGCTGGTAACACCCATTGTATTTTCTTCATTCCAAACCCGAACTGTTACCCCAGAACGATTGGAAGCTTTGACTTGTTTGGGTTCACCTTGGTCAACTTGAACGCTAGTATCATCTACAGTTGAACCGTAAATATCAAACTTTTTAATGCCAAGTTTGGCAGCATTTTCTTGAGCGTAGGTTGCGATTTCTTGAATGTTAGACATGATTACATTTTAAGATGAAAGTTTCGCGCAAAGGTACAAAGGAGCAAAGGCGCAAAGGAAGAAAAGAATTAATGATGAGAACAGATAATATGTATGGTTTATCTGTTTTTCATCTGATGATTTTTATCTGCCACCAACAGTAATAGAATCAACCTTAATATGGGGTTGTCCAACGGTGGTGTAAATACTGCCGCTGACTGAACCACAGAAGCCGGGAGCTAGTTCTAAATCTTGGGAACATAGGGAAATTTTATTCATGATTTCCTTGGCTTCTCCGATGAGGGTAGCACCTTTTAATGGTTTGGTAATTTTGCCATTTTCTATTAAGTAAGCTTCATCAACGCTAAAGTTAAATTGACCTGTTGCGCCCACACTTCCGCCACCCATTTTCTTACAGTAAATACCTTTATCAACGGAGGCAAATAGGTCTTCTGTTGTGTGTTCTCCACAATCAATATAGGTATTTCGCATCCGACTAGCGGCAGCAAAAGTGTAATTTTGCCGGCGGCCACTGCCTGTTCTGGGGTGTCCAGTCCGCACTGAACCGGTTCTATCAGCGAGGAAGTTTTTGAGGATGCCTTTTTCAATTAATAATGTTCTTTGGGCGGGCATTCCTTCGTCGTCCATATCAATTGTCCCGAAGGCATTATCGGCGCGGCCTTCGTCCCAAGCTGTTAAGCTTTCGTGGGCAATTTTTTCACCTTTTTTGTCGGCAAATGGTGTGGTTTTGCGTTCAATTTGGGTGGTTTCTAAAAGGTGTCCGCAAGCTTCGTGGAAAATTACACCGCCAAAGTGATTGGCCATGATAATCGGGTAAGTTCCTGATTCTACGTAATCTGCGTAAAGCATTTTACCAGCAGATTCGGCGATTTGTTCGGAGGCTTGTTGATAATCCCAGGTTCTCAGGAAGTTAGCGTCACTGGTGTTACCAGCCCTGTCAGCAATAGAGGAACGGTTAGCACCGTCAGCACAAAGGAGATTAAAACCAACGGACTGGGTGAGGCGGATATCACGGGCAAATGTGCCGTCACTGGCAGCAACTAATACTTCTTGCCAGTCGCGGAAGTAGGAAGCGCGGCGGGATTGGACGTGGGTAGCTTTTTTATTAAGTTGGGCTGTACCATCAAGGAGGACTTCTCCCATTTCGCTGATAGAACTACACAAGGGTAGCCAACCGTCTTTACCGCGTTTGCTGGCGTAGTCTCTGAGTAGTTCTAGGTTGATTTCGGGAATGAAGGCACTCGGTCCGGGTAGTTGTAAGCCTAAGATGGAAAGAGCTTTTTCTAAAGCAGCTTTTAAACCGGCAAATGTGAGGTTATTGGTGCTAACGTAGCAGTCAGCTTTGCCACGAAATACTCGCACTCCTGCACCGGTAGCTAAATTGGGGGAAATGCTGGTAATGGTATCTTCTTCGGCTAAACAACTGATGTAGTTGCGACGTTCTAAGAAGTATTCCACAAAATCAGCACCGGCAGCGCGTCCTAGTCCCAAAAGGGTTGCCAGGGGGGCTTCCCAAGTGTCATCGAAGCGTTCTGTGGTGGATGAATATTGTAAACTGGGAAGTTGATTTGAGAGAAGTAGGGTGTTTGTAAGCATGAAGTGCCTCGTCTGCTGGCGTTATCTACAGATGTGACTGAAAAAAAATCCTGGTGTGTTCAGTCTAACAAATCTATGAAAGTCGTTGTTGGCAGTTAGGCTGTAGGGTTTTCCGCCATATTGTCTTTTAAAAAGTCTATGTTGAGGATCAATTTTTATAGCTATGATTCTCCGCCCATTTATAGCAAGCCTTGTAACAGATATCATCATTATAATTTATAAGGAGAATGCCGAAAACCCTTGA
>NZ_VIKY01000095.1:0-429 GCF_009711925.1 Dolichospermum sp. UHCC 0352
GTGTGAGCCTTCTTGCTGTTTAAGGTAATTACAAACCACCAGAGTTATTTTCAACAGCAGGTTTTTTGGTAGTTTGCCGCAGTGAGCGATTAGCTTTCTTGGTGAGCAAATCGTTCAATCTAACTTGCACACGACCTTTTGTTTCCCGAATAACACCAGCGCTAGAACCCTCACGACTGAGTTGCATCATTTGGGCAAGAATTTCTTCAGACCGCTTGGCGTTTTTTGGGTTTAAGGTGAAGAGAGTATTAGTCCCATCACAACCAGTATCACTGATAGAAACTACGCAAATGACGGTTTTCTCTCCGACTCGACCGTTCATCAATACAACATCTTTGAGGCTACCCCCACTTTCAGCGACGGACGCATTTAATTTCGATGTGACGATTTGGCAACGGCTTTGAGGAGTAGATTTCTCACCAAAGTATT
>NZ_VIKY01000095.1:465-1796 GCF_009711925.1 Dolichospermum sp. UHCC 0352
GCTAGTTCCTAACGCCCAAAGTCGCAAACCTTCATTTCTAATATTTATTGCGGCATTGATATCTCTATCATGCTGTTTTTGGCAGTGAGGGCAATCTACAAACCTAACTCCTAACGAATCATATCCTTTTTGCCACACCGGAATTGGTAGTAGAGTTTCACTACAAAGTTGAGAAGACGGGAAGAAACGACCTATTTCTTGATAAGTATGACCAAATCTTTCAGCTTTGTATTTGAGCATGGTTTGAAACATTCCCCAACAAGAGTCACTAATAGCTTTTGCCAAGTTGGGATTTTTAACCATATTCTTAACTGCCAAATCTTCTACACAAATAACTTGGTTTTCGTATGCTATTTTGCGAGATAGTTTGTGTAGAAAGTCTTCACGGACTCTAGCTATTTTGCTAGAAACTTTTGCGACTAAACGTTTGGCTTTACGACGTTTATTAGATGTTTTATCGGTCTTCTTAGCTAGTTTTTTCTGCTTGCGCTTTTTATTCTTTTCAAGAAGAGCTAATTGCTTCTTAGGAAGGTCATATTTTGAGCCTTCGGAAGTTATAGCAAAGTTTTTCAATCCCAAATCAACACCAATAGCTTTTCTAATTGCAACTACCGGATTGTCATTTTGGTTAAAAAGAATAGATGCATAATACTTACCGTCTGCATTTCTTGATATTGTTACAGCCGTGAATTTTGCATCGGGCAATTCTTTATGGAACACGGTTTTCATCATCCCTAAATTGCCAGGAAACTTAATCACAGAATCCTCTGGCATCAGTTTCACATTTTGGGGATATTGAATTGATTGTTTACCATGTTTAGATTTAAAGTTAGGAAATTTAGCACGGTCTTCAAAAAAGTTGACAAACGCACTAGAAAGATTGAATGTGACTCGTTGCAACACTTGACTGTATGCAAGTCCTAACCATTCATATTCCTTTTTTAATCCTGGAAGCAACTTATCCATAGCCGCTTTAGAAAGCCCAATGCTTATTTCTTTATACGCGACAGTAGTGGCATTAAGCATATAATTCCAC
The DNA here is from genome assembly GCF_009711925.1 of Dolichospermum sp. UHCC 0352. Lineage (NCBI taxonomy): Bacteria > Bacillati > Cyanobacteriota > Cyanophyceae > Nostocales > Aphanizomenonaceae > Dolichospermum > Dolichospermum sp. UHCC 0352. Next base: position 1,502 of record NZ_VIKY01000095.1, read on the forward strand.
AACCATCGAGTATTACCAAAACATTGAGCTAAATATGATTCTTGCTCATCAGTGGGATAAATTCTAACTTTAATTGCTCTATACATGGTATCGACCTTACCGTGTTCGTATATTCATGGTAACACAAATAATCAAAACATACCGAATAAAAAACGAATATTTTGCTCGTTTCGTCGTTGTAGTCTTTCCGGTTTTCGCGGCGCACCCTGCGGGAAGCAAGCTACAAATCTGGTCAGACTACACCCGGATTTCTCACGCGCAATTCATCTCAACACTGACCTGAGTACAGGTACAG
>NZ_VIKY01000096.1:0-8102 GCF_009711925.1 Dolichospermum sp. UHCC 0352
TCCAAATGCTTCGCCCGTACAGTTGTCAGTTGTCGGTTGTTACCAAAAAATTGTACAGCGCCAATCCCTCTCTTGTGAAGGCAAGTAACTAGTTGCTTGTTTGCTAATTTTCCTTAATGGATGCTACGGAGTAGAATTCAGGTGTTAGCAGAGGTCTAGCAGGTCTAAACTTCTGCTTAGTCCTATCTTCTAAAACCCACGGAAGTTATAACCAACTCCCAACAAAACCCCGACATCAGTTTTACTAAAAAACCCAGCATTGACAGCGGCTGTGGCGGTTAATCTACTATTGAGAGGTACGTCTATACCACCAGTGACTAACAAAGCAGTTTCAGATTTATCGCCTGTTTTAATGACTGCACCTAATCCAAGATAAGGAGCTATGGGTAAAGCTTCTGTAAATGGATCTGGTGATTTAAAAGACAAGTCATAAGTGATAGGGACGAGAAATGTTGTGTTTGATCCTAGTATTACTGATGGTCTGACTGATAGAGTTTTGGTAACACCAATTTTACTAATGACAGTAAAGTTACCATCACTTAGGTCTGAAAAGCCACCGGAAGCACCAACGTTGAGACCAACACCGATGTAGCTACTACCACCACGAGTGGCTCTACCTATGCCAATTGGACTTTGTGCGATGCGATTAGATGGTTGTGTTTTTTCACTGGCTTCTGTAGAACCAGAATTGAGCATAACTGATGAAGTTTCTACTGTTCCTGGTATGGGTGTGATTGTTCCACTGGCTATTTCTTCTGTAGCAACGGTGAATATTGATGTTTGGTGGGTGGGAAGAATAATTGTTTCTGGCTCAACTGTCTGAGCATTTACGGAAAGTCCGCTCCCTAAAATTACCAAAGCTGCAAGACTTGGTAAGGTTAAAAAACTTTTACGAAAAATAATATTACTCACGTTCACTCCTCACTAGATTTAAGATTGACACCATCATCTTGACAAATTTCCTTAATACTCATCATTTAACACGAAAAATCAAAATTTGCATCTTGATTTTGTTTAATTAACTAAGTTGTGAGCATTGGTAACAGTTTAAGCAATACCTTTGCCAAATTGAAAAAAGCCTTGATTAATATTTAGGGTTGTTCGCGTTGCGAGGAAAATAGTGCGTATTTATACGGGAATTATAGGCATCCGTCATAACCAAACAAATGTGTTGGGTTGCGCTATCGCTTAACCCAACCTACAAAAAATAGCGGAGGTATTGCTTAATTGTTTTAAGAGATATCTAGCAATTGTCTCAGAAGCATTTGATCGTCTAGTTTCGCTTTTAAACGACCTTTTTCCACGTCACGAATCCAGCTTTGGCTTTTTTCCATCAGCTTTGCTAATTCCCTTTGGGAAAGGTTCATTTTTTTACGTCCTTCTGTCACCTGTTCCCCCAATAAATTACCTGTTTGTTGATGATTACTTTTGGGTTTAGTGGTGCGACGTTGTTTTTTATCTGATTCTGAGCGGTTTTCCCAGTCTGGAGGGAGTTCAAAAGATAAAATTCGGGCATTCAGAAGCAAATTCCATTTACCACGTGGTCCGCTGTCTGTGAGACGATTTTCACCACTACCATCATTAATCCAAAATTCTAAAGCTTCCTCTGGATCTTCAGGGATATCAACTAATTTTGCCCACAAAGGTTGAATTTCTGGGGGATAGGTAACAGGATCAAATAATGGCTTTACTCCATAATGATTGAGAACTTCTAAATCATTTTCATAGGCTTTAAGGAGGCGTTTACGTTCTTCCCTGTGTCTAGAAGCTTGAGTCACTTTTTCCTCACCATAAGCAACGCGCAGCAAGGTAGGAATAGTAATCCTTTGTTCTCTACCCATTTTGGTTTTAAATAATAACCAAAGCATAAGTCTCACAGCCCCTTCATGTTGTTGCCACAGACTCATAACTGTGGTTAATAGGGTTTTGGGAAGACTGCCATACTGATAAAATGTGGTGCGTTCTTTGCATCCTTGTCTGTTGAAGAAATGTTGTGTCCAAATCCCAGCTTTGACTGTAAATGTCAGTCCGACTAAATATTTACAACCTTGATCATCTTCTTGAAAATGGTGCTGAGTATCTGTCAAATTCCATAGATAACTATCTTTAATAGAAAAACTGGGAACTCTACCCTGTTGCGGCCAGTCAATAGAAACCATGAGAGAACAAGTTTGATAAACGATGTTTTTAATTAAACCAAGTTTGGTGCTTTTGCTGAGGTCTTTACGTTTTTCTAAGCCCAAATACTGTTCAATTTGTCGTTCATCAATTGTAAATTCTTCTTCCCAAGGTTGATCTAGGGCTGTGATTTGAGCAGCAAAAATGAGATGGATACAAGCAGCACGAATGTCTAGATAATCAATTGCTTGTAAATTATCAGCGCGGTTATTAGCTGGAAATAGGTCTTGGATCTGAAAGGAAATTGTCCCTCGTCCTTGATTAACTGAGCGACTGTAATGTAAATTACCCTCCTCATTTTTTTCCCATTGTAAAGATGTTCGTTGCGCTAGTAAATTACAAGCTTCCCAAATAACTATTGCTGACGCAAAGGGATTATTCTTACCATTAGAAAACAAATCTGGACTAGTCGCATCACGTGGTTCAACTTTGCATCTTCCTTTTTTTGCGTGTGTAGGTATAGGCGCATTTGTTGGACAAGCAATCACACATTGTGGTTGTAAATAATAACCCTCACAATTATTACAAAGGGCAGGATCAACCCAATATTCATCATCTTCGATTTTGATTGCACCCGTAGGACATAGGGGTCGGCAGTTGTCACATCCCACGCAACTGTTGTTAGGAATTATATGTGGCATAGGAACTGTTCCTACTTTAATCGTTGAGATGTTTGGCTCAAGTCTCCCCTTAATGTGTCCAATTGATTCATAACTTGCTACCAAATTACCTCTATAACGAGAAGATATTTTTCTCGCCTGATTAATTACTGATATGGTTAATGAAGCCAGATTTTGTAGCTATTTATATTTTGCAAAGTTAGGCTTCATTGCTTCTTCATTAACTATAATTTTCATAAAGATTTCAATAAGATTGTTCGGGATGAGCTTGGCAGGATTTCTTAATATTTACCTGAATATTTACTGTCATAATGTTTGGTTTGGGCTATATAAATTATGCTAAATGTTTTTGAGTAACATCTTATAGGCGGGAATGGGTAATTAGTAATAAAGAATAGAAAACAAAATGGTTCAAAAATAGAGGAAATGATTTTTTAAAGTTTGTGTTTACTAATACCGTCAGGAGAATATTTTTATCTAATTAGAAAATATTTGCAAATAGGAAGTCAATTAAGCCAATAATAATCTTTGACAATTGATTATTATTCTTGTTACATAAGATATCTTTAGGCTAATTTATCAAGCTCTATTGAGAAAATAAATTTAAACACAATTCTAGAAACCTTTGACTAATAAGCTTTCTATTCAAGCACACTACGTAAATTTATCAATAAGTAATATCATTTAATATTTTGAACTAATTAAAAATAAATAATATTATTTAGCAAGTCATCAAAATTTGACAAAAAGTTAATTTTTGTGATTGAAAAAATGAAATCTCAGGCTAGTATGAAGATTAAAGGATTAACTAACATCTAGCTAAAATTGCTGAGGTTTTATTCATGGCTACATTAACAGGATTGACTTATGGTGGTAATGCTTGGACTCCTAAATTTGCTCAAGAAATAGATAAAGAAAAATGTATTGGTTGTGGCAGATGTATGAAAATTTGTGGTCATAAAGTTTTAGCTTTAATGGCTTTGAATGAAGAAGGTGAATTTGTAGTAGATGAAGATGAAGAAGAAGTTGAACGGAAAGTAATGGTTATTGCTAATCCAGAAAACTGTATTGGTTGTGAAGCTTGCGCTCGGATTTGTTCCAAGAATTGTTACAGTCATGACACACTAGATAAATAACATTCTTGGTAATACGGTGTGATGTTTTGCAAAACACTGGTTATTTTTGTCAAGTTTATCAGCAAGGTAATTAGAGGGGAATCTCGATATTGATCGCAACTGATGAAAAAGTTCGCAGTAAACAGAAACGTAAATCTTCAGTTGTTATCATCTAAAAAAATCATACTTGCTACTATTTTTTCTGCTGCTATTTGATTTATGAAAATATCAACTCTCAAATCCTCGATTTCTTCAAGAAGTCGGGGATTTTGTAGTTATCAATATGAAAAAATATGGAAGTTTACCCATTTTTTATTAGTTACAAGCTAGAACAGTAATAGTGAAAATATCAAAGATTGTCTTATCCTCAGAAAATAATTCTGTGGCTACACAAACAAAGTCTATCTTCACTGACTATTGTTTTATTAATGTTTACAAAGCAGGTAGCATTCATGCAAAAAGTTCCTGTTTCGCTGTGGACACTGTTAGCTGGGATGATCATAGCCCCTATCAGTATCTGGGTTGGTCAAAATCATCATTTATTACCGGAAGCAGCATCGCAACAAGCACCTTTGGTAGATGGTTTTTTCAATCTCATGTTGACAATTGCGGTTGCTCTTTTCTTAATTGTTGAAGGGACGATTCTGCTGTTTCTAGTTATCTATAGACGACGCAAAGGAGATAACTCTGATGGTACACCTGTAGAAGGTAACTTGAGTTTAGAAATTTTTTGGACGGCAATTCCTACGGTAATTGTGATTGTTTTAGGTATTTATAGTGTTGATATTTATAACCAAATGGGTGGTTTTGGTGTCGGTAGTCATCCTCACCATGAGTCAGCAGGTGCTATGAATGTTAGTCAAATAGCTAATATTGGGATTGGTGAAAATCCGCAAACCAAAAATAAACCGGCTGATTTGGTTGTAGATGTTAAGGGTATACAGTTTGCGTGGTTATTTAATTACCCTGTAAGTGGTATTTCTGCTGGAGAATTGCACGTTCCTGTTGGTGCTGATGTGCAATTGAATTTATCCGCAGATGATGTGATTCATTCTTTTTGGGTTCCCCAATTTCGTCTGAAACAAGATGCTATTCCTGGAGTTCCTACACAACTGCGATTTACAGCTACAAAAACTGGTACTTATCCGGTAGTTTGTGCAGAATTGTGTGGTGGTTATCATGGTTCAATGCGGACAGAGGTAATTGTTCATGAACAACAAGATTTTGATGCTTGGATGAATGAAAACCAGATTGCAGAAAATCAAGATATAAATCATATAATAGCTGTGAATTTGGAGAATTTATCGCCGTCAGAATTTCTTGACCCCTACATTCAAAATTTGGAAGTAACTCCAACAAATCTTCAGTCATTAGTTATGAGTCATTAGTAATTATTAGCTAATAACTGAAAACTGACAAAAGACAACTCACAAAAATATGACACAAGTAAATTTTCCAGTTAATCCCCCACCTGATGCAAGCGAATCAACAACCCGGCTGATTACTCATAGTTCTCATCCCCCAGCCTGGAAAGTTCGAGATTATTTCACATTTAATACTGATCACAAAGTTATTGGGATTCAATACTTGGTGACAGCCTTTGCATTCTATCTAATTGGTGGGTTAATGGCGATCGCCCTTCGCGCCGAATTAGCCACACCGGACTCGGACTTTCTTGATCCAAATCTGTACAATGCCTTCATGACAAATCATGGCACAATCATGATTTTCTTGTGGATTGTTCCCAGTGCAATTGGTGGATTTGGTAACTATCTAGTCCCATTAATGATGGGTGCTAGAGATATGGCTTTTCCTAAATTAAATGCGATCGCCTTTTGGTTAAATCCCCCCGCCGGATTATTATTATTAGGTAGTTTTATCTTTGGTGGTTCTCAATCAGGTTGGACAGCTTACCCACCATTAAGTCTAGTTACCGCCAACAACGCCCAAACAATGTGGATTTTAGCGATTGTTTTGGTAGGAACTTCTTCAATTTTAGGTTCACTTAACTTTGTCATCACCATTTTGATGATGAAAGTTCCCAGCATGAAATGGGATCAAGTTCCCCTATTTTGTTGGGCAATTTTAGCAACTTCTATCCTTGCCCTTTTCTCTACTCCCGTATTAGCAGCCGGTTTAGTTTTGCTGTTATTTGATATTAACTTCGGCACATCCTTCTTCAAACCAGATGCAGGTGGTAACGTCGTTATTTACCAACATTTATTTTGGTTTTATTCCCATCCGGCGGTTTATTTAATGATTCTGCCGATTTTCGGGATTATGTCCGAAATTATTCCCACCCACGCCCGGAAACCGATATTTGGTTATAAAGCGATCGCCTTTTCCACAGTCGCTATTTGTGTCGTTGGTTTATTCGTTTGGGTTCACCATATGTTCACCAGTGGTACACCCGGTTGGATGCGGATGTTCTTCACCATTTCCACACTCATAGTTGCAGTCCCCACAGGTGTGAAGATCTTCGGTTGGGTAGCAACTCTCTGGGGAGGAAAAATCCGTTTCACCAGCGCCATGTTATTCGCCATTGGATTACTTTCCATGTTCGTCATGGGCGGTTTAAGCGGCGTAACCATGGGAACAGCCCCCTTTGACGTTCACGTTCACGACACCTATTATGTAGTCGGTCATTTCCACTACGTCTTATTTGGTGGTTCAGTCTTTGGGATTTACGCAGGTATCTATCACTGGTTTCCCAAAATCACCGGCAGAATGATGAACGAAACCTGGGGACGAGTTCATTTTGTCCTCACCTTCATCGGCACAAACCTCACATTCCTACCCATGCACAAACTAGGGTTACAAGGAATGCCCCGCCGAGTTGCCATGTATGACCCCCAATTTACCAGCTTAAACCAGCTTTGCACCATTGGCGCAATCCTTTTGGGTATTTCTGTCATTCCCTTCGCCTTAAACGCCATTTTCAGTTGGAAAAACGGTGAACTCGCAGGTGATAACCCCTGGGAAAGTTTAACTTTAGAATGGACAACCTCTTCCCCACCCATCATTGAAAACTGGGAAGTTCTACCCGTTGTTACTCATGGACCTTATGACTATGGTCATGATAAATCATCGCTAACAGAACCCGTCAGTTGAAACGCAAACATAATTTATCCGCCTTGTACTCAAGTACAAGGCTAATAGTAAAAGTCGGTTAAACCCGACTGGAAAATTGGAATTTTAGTCCGTTTTAACGGACTTGGGCTATGAGACTGGGAATTTATTCCCAGACGGGTGAGGAAGCTAATTGAGAACCAAATACTAGGAATAATAATATGACTGCAATTACACCAATTGAACATCATAGCGACGGGCATGAAGAACATCCAGATTTACGAGTGTGGGGATTAATCACATTTCTCGCTTCTGAATCATTAATGTTTGGTGGATTTTTTGCCACCTATTTGTTTTTTAAAGGGACTACAGCAGTTTGGCCACCAGCAGGAACAGAAGTAGAATTATTTATCCCAGCCATTAACACGATCATCCTCGTTTCTAGTAGTTTTGTCATTCACTTTGGTGATATGGCAATTAAAAGAAATAGTGTGGGTTGGATGCGGTTTTGGTATTTTATCACCGCAATTATGGGGGCTGTATTCCTAGCTGGTCAAGTTTATGAATACATGAATTTAGGTTATGGATTCACTACCAATGTTTTCTCTAATTGCTTTTATTTAATGACAGGCTTTCACGGTTTGCACGTCTTTATTGGATTGTTATTAATTTTGGGTGTATTATGGCGTTCTTTCCGTCGTGGTCATTATTCTGCTACTAAACATACAGGCATCGAAATGGCGGAAATTTATTGGCACTTTGTGGATATTATTTGGATCATTCTCTTCACATTGGTGTACCTGCTCAATATTTTGTAAAAATGGGTAATGAGTAATTACTGGAGTTTAAAAAATTCCTACTCAAAAAATATCCCAATCCTCATGACAAATGTAGGGGTAAAGCAAAAGCTCATAGGTGTCAACTTAAGTTAAAAATGGCTTATCTGTTTGCTTCCACACCCGTCAGGGAATAAATTCCCTGTCTCATAGCTCAAGTCCGTTAAAACGGACTAATAAATTTTCCTAAGAGGATGTTTGAAAACTTTTTCGTGTGGGATCTGACACCCGCAGATCCCCCTAAATCCCCCTTAAAAAGGGGGACTTTGAGGAATTTAGCCCCC
>NZ_VIKY01000097.1:0-16616 GCF_009711925.1 Dolichospermum sp. UHCC 0352
TTTATCTTCCAAATGCTTCGCCCCTACTAACAACTGACAAATTCTAAAATTTTAAATAAATATTATGCCTACCTACGTTGCTCGTATTCGTGATTCTCAAGGAAAATCCAGGACTGAAAAATTTACCGCTGATTCCTTGACTGATGCCCGCAGTAATATTAGAAATCAAGGTTTTGTTATTCAAGATTTAAAAGAATCTCAAAACTTGGCTTCTCGGTTCGATATCCAAAAGATTCAGAATTCCTTTGTCAAGGTTTCTGTTAAAGATAAAGCAATTTTTTCCCGTCAATTTGCTGCTTTAGTAGATGCGGGTGTAGCCATAGTCAGAGGCTTGACTGTACTTTCTGAGCAATGTAGTAATCCTAAACTTAAAGCTGCTTTAGTAGAAATTTGTGGCGATGTTCAGACTGGAATTAACCTCTCAGATTCCATGCGTAAACATCCTGAGTGTTTTGATGGTTTGTATGTGAGTATGGTACAAGCTGGCGAAATTGGGGGTGTGTTGGATGAAGTCTTAAATCGTCTAGCTAAATTATTAGAAGATATGGCAAGATTACAGAATCAAATTAAATCAGCTATGTCTTATCCAGTGGTTGTGGGTTTTTTAGCAACTGCTATCTTTGTGGGCATGACAGTTTTTCTGATTCCAATTTTCGCAGATATTTTTGTATCCATAGGAGCAGAATTACCACCACTTACATTATTCTTAATGACCTGTAGTCAAGTCTTACGAAGCTATTGGTCTTTGTTGGTTATTGGGATTTTATTTGTATTATGGTTTCTTTATAAGCAGTATTACAAAACCCCTGTTGGTAGGTTACAGATTGATAGTATTGCCCTAAAGCTACCTTTATTTGGTGATTTGATTCAAAAATCTGCTATTGCCCGTTTTAGTCGGACTTTTGGTTCATTGACTCGCTCTGGAGTCCCGATTTTAACTTGTTTAGAAATTGTGCGAGATACATCAGGAAACCAGGTTATTGCTAATGCCATTGACGCTGCCCGTGAAGAGGTTCAACAAGGGGGGATGATTAGTGTTGCTTTGCTCACAGAAAACGTTTTTCCAGCTATGGCAATTCAGATGATGAGTATTGGTGAAGAAACGGGACAACTAGATGCAATGTTAATGAAAGTTGCCGATTTTTATGAAGATGAAGTAGAACAGGCAGTTAAATCACTCACCAGTATTTTAGAACCAGTAATGATTGTGGTAGTGGGGGGAATGGTGGGGATAATTTTGCTGGCTATGTATTTGCCGATGTTCAAAGTATATGACAGTATCGGTTAAGGAAAGGTCGCCAGAAAGTATTTTAAAAGTTTCCGGCGATTATAAATCGCTACTACACAAGCAAAGTCCACCTTCGTGAACTAACACAAAATTAAGGTTTTCCAACCCACGCAGGTGGTCACTGAGCAGTTCGACAAGCTCACTGTAACACTTGTCGATAGCGTAGCGTGGCGTTAGGCATAGTGTGGGTTTCGCCTGTGTAGCCGCGACTTTTAGTCGCTAGGGGTATAATAAATTAGACTTTTCAAACACCCCCTTAGAGAAAGAAGCAGCCGCAGGGAGTAGATGGTAGATTTCTCCAACTGACAACTGACCTAAGTAGGTTGGCGTTGAAAATTGTCGTCATAGCAAGGCAATAGGCAATAGGCAAGAGGCAAGAGTAAAGAAGTTTTCAGCGATTTTACGTTTCTTTACACAGTTTGGTTTTATTGTGTTCACCTACTTATTTCACAAATTTAGGCATGATTTCCGCAGCCGTGAATAAGCCAGAAATGCCGCGTTGATGCAATTCCTGAGCGGCTTTGAGATAACCAAAGGCAGGACCACAGACATTAGCGGCCATGCTGGTTTCATCGCCTAATGTAAAGGTGTGAGTGGATATCTTCCCCTCAAAGGTACGTCCTGTAATTTTCACATTGGTACTTAGGGGCTTTTTAGAGTTGCGGGTATCAACAACACCACCAACTGTGACTCTATCCCGTGAACAAATTCCCGCGACTTCTAGCATGACATCATCGGCGTGTTCCATATTTACCAAAGTTAACACACCATTAGTTTGATCGAGTAATGCTTCTACTTCTGCGTCAGTCATGGCTCTAGCGGCTTCTACACTATAACCTGGCATATGACCAATATCTTCCCGAACAGTGGCGCGGTAGGCTTCCCAGTTAGCAATTCCCACACCAAAGGTAATTTCCACGTTGTGAATTTCGGCGTAACTTTGGGCAGCTAAAGCGGCGGCGGCGGTTAACAGTCCAGGAGTAGCACCACAGCCAGTCATGTATGTAATTCCCGCTGCTTGCAGTTCGTCTTTCATGGCCAGGAGTTGTTCGACTGCACTGGTGCGTTTAATGGCATCTACCAGAACACCGCGCCAACCTGCTTTAATGAACTCTTTGGCTACCGAGGGAATAAAGTCATTAGGAAGGTTGGGTAAAGCCAGAAAATAACCATCTACAGGTTGACCGGTGGCGATTAAATCCTGAATACTGCTATTGCTTAATGTCCCAACTGGTTCTAAATAACCGACTGTACCTTGATTTTGGTAAGTGGTAATACAAGCTTGGGTATTTAAGCCTTGGGTGGAATAAGCGTAGCCCTTTTGGTCTGCGGCTGCAACTAAGATCATTTCTCGTTTGCTGACGAGGAGTTTTGCTGCTGCTTGTCCGAGTCCACCAAATCCCAGAACTCCGACGCGAATAGGTTGGTTTGTTGGTTGTGTGTTCATAGTTAGTTTAGTAAGGTGGCATAAACCTAAATTTTCAGATAAAACCACTATTATATCAATACCTTTACCAAATTGAAAAAAATATTGATTTATGGATTGGGTTGTGGAACGTTTACAAAGCAATAGCATGAAACCCAACACAGCAGAAAAATGGCCAAGGTATTGAGGGTTAATTATGCTTGATTTACATTTTTTCGGCAATAATTACCAATTGTGAAAGTGAGATTACGGAATGTGGGATATAGGTAGTTCACTTAGTTTCCATCCAATTATCCCCCGCATGAATATCAACGACTAAAGGAACAGATAAAGAAACAGCATTTTCCATTAGCGACTTAATTTGTGGTTGCAATTGGGACCACTCTTGGGGAGGAACTTCAAAGACTAATTCATCATGAACTTGTAACAATAACCGCGCTTGATAGTTCTTCAGAACTTCATGTAATTGCACCATTGCTATTTTGATAATATCCGCACTAGAACCTTGAATTGGTGCATTGGCAGCAGAACGGAGTAACCCAGCATCATATTGACCTAAATTCTTTAATTTCTGCAAATTAATATCTTCTAACTTACTACCTTTTAACTGCCGTAAACTATTACTAGTAAACTCAAAATAACGTCGTCTACCCAAAATAGTTTCCACATAACCATAAGCAATAGCTTCTTTTTTCACTTTCTCCAAATATGCAAAAACATTAGCGTATCTTTCATTAAATCGCTCAATAAACAATTTCGCATCTACCGGATTTATTCCCGTTTCTCTGGCAAATTTTTGCGCTCCCATACCATAAATTACCCCAAAATTAATCGTCTTCGCAAAACGTCTTTCATCTGAACTAATATCTTCTTTCTCAAAGACTAATTTTGCCGTTACAGTATGAATATCTTCATTTTGCTGATAGGCTTGAATTAATACAGGTTCTTGACTCAAATGCGCCAAAATCCTTAACTCAATTTGTGAGTAATCAGCCGCTACCATTAACCAACCTGATTCCGGTAAAAACGCCTTTCTAATTTGTCGGCTAAAAGCAGTCCGAATGGGGATATTTTGTAAATTGGGATGAGAAGAAGATAACCTACCCGTAGAAGTTGCAGTTTGGTTAAAATCAGTATGTAATCTTTGGCTTTTGGGATGTACCAAAGCTGGTAAAGCATCTACATAGGTAGATTTTAATTTTGATAAAGTCCGATTTTCAATAATCGCTTCTACAAATCCAGTATTATCAACTTCTTGAAGTTTTTCTAAAGTTGCAGCGTCTGTAGAATAACCAGTTTGAATTTTGCGAGAATATTTCGTACTTAAACCTAATTTCTCAAAGAGAATATGACTCAGTTGTTTAGGAGAACCTAAATTAAATTTTTCCCCAGCAATTTCGGTAGCTGTTATTTCTAACCTTGCTAATTCTATTTCTAACTGCTGTGAAAGTTCTTTGAGATAAGCTGAATTAATGCGAACTCCTGTATATTCAAGTTCCGCTAAAACTGCTTCTAACGGTTGTTCAACTTCATTCAACAGTTTATATAAAGTTGGCGTTTCTGCTAACTTCTCCCGTAATTTTGGTACTAAGCCAAATGTGGAATAAACATCCATTCCGCAATAATCAGCAACCGCAGAAATACTAATATCAGCAATAGTTTTCCCTTTGGGAACTAAATCTCCATAACTTTTTCCACTTAATCCCAAATATCGCAAAGATAAATCAGTTAAATTATGACTGCTATCGGGATTAATCAAATAACTGGCTAACATAGTATCAAACACCACTCCAGCCAAATTAATGCCTTGACACCGCAGAATTAACCGATCAAATTTAGCATTTTGTAAAGCTTTGGGATAATCAGCACTTTCCAAAATTGGCCGCAGTGCTGCTAATACCAAATCTCGATTTAAATTATCACCATTTTTATGACCAATGGGAATATAAGCAAGTTCATTTGGTTCTGTTCCCCAACAACAACCAATTCCTACTAAATCTGCATCTCGTGGTTCTAGTGCAGTAGTTTCTGTATCCCAAGCAACGGGATTTTCTGGATTTGTGAACTTTCTTAAAAGTTCTACCAATTCCGTTAATTTAGCTTCTGTATTAATAATGCGTGGTTGAATTGGTGAAGCATTTTGTTTTATTTCTTGTGCTGTGTCTTCTGCACTAAAAAACCATAAATCATCCTCTGTTTCGGCGATTATTTCCGATACTTTATTTTCTACAACTTCTCCACCAAACTTTAGTTGAATCTCATTAATTGTCTCTAAAAATCTTTTAAATTCTAATTTCTCTAAAATTGGGATGAGTAAGCTATTATCAAAACCTGTTAATTGACAATCTTCCCAATCAATTTCTAAAGGAACATCACAAACTATCTTGGCTAAATAGCGAGATTTTTCCGCGTCTTCTTTACCAGTAATTAGTTTTTTCTGAGTTGCACCTTTAATATCATCTATAGCTGCATAAATTTCTTCCAGGGAATTATAAGTATTTAATAGTTGTACTGCTGTCTTTTCACCAATTCCTTTTACTCCCGGAATATTATCTGATTTATCACCACATAAGGCTTTAAAATCAACAACTTGTGTCGGGAATACTCCTAATTTTTCTTTAACTTCTTCTGCTTTAAATTCAGCAATACTATTTGTAGAACGTTTTAAGGCTTCTGGAGTAAAATTTAAAACTGTAATTTCTTTATCAGCATCAATTAATTGAAATAAATCTCTATCCCCAGAAAGTATTTTAACTCGATACCCAGACGCTGCGGCTTTTTGTGCTAATGTTCCCAATACATCATCTGCTTCATAACCAGGTGCAGTAAGTATAGGCAAATTCAAGCTTTGCAGTAACTCATAGAGATTTTCTAAATCGGGAATAAAGTCTTCTGGAGTTTCTGCACGTCCAGCTTTATAAGTATCATCAGCTTGATGACGAAAAGTAGGTGAACCCAAATCAAAAGCCACAGCTACTGCTTGGGGCTGTTGTGTAGCGATTACCTCTAACAAACATTTAAAAAAACCAAAACAAACACTGGTAGGAATGCCAGCTTTTGTACGAAGTCCACCATCTCTACCTTTAGCAAAAGCAAAATAGGAACGAAAAGCTAGTGAGTGTCCATCAATTAAGATGAATGTAGGCTTGTTGATAACTGAAGAATTAAAAGTCAACTGCTTAACCGAATTGGGAAACTATAATCTATTTTAATTTTTTTTATGCGTTATGTTGAAGAAGCTAAGTCACCATTTTTTGATCCAGTTATGCTTTGTTGAAAGCTCTTCATCTCTATGTTCCAGGTATCGCTCCCCCAATCGCTTCAGAAAAACCTACCCTTCACTGCTCTTGCGCCCATGCAAGATGTGACAAACCTGTGGTTCATGAAAGTTATTGCCCACTACGGCAGTCCTGACTACTTCTTTACCGAGTATTTCCGCGTCAATGATACCTCACGGCTCAATTCTAAAATTCTGGCAGCAATTACCGAAAATGATACCGGTCGCCCTGTTTTTGCACAAATGATTGGCGAAAGTATTCCCGATTTAGTGAGAACAGCAAAGGAACTCTGCAAATATAATATCGCGGGAGTAGATTTAAACATGGGCTGTCCCGCGCCGAGAATCTATCGCAAAAATGTTGGCGGTGGATTGCTGAGAGAACCGGAAAAAGTCGAGCGGATTTTGGGAGAACTGCGTGCTGCTGTGAATGATAAACCTTTAACCGTGAAGATGCGTGTAGGCTTTGAAAATACAGATAACTTTTCCGAAATTCTCGATATAATCAATCGCCACAATATTGATTTGCTCAGTTTACATGGTCGCACGGTGAAAGATATGTATCACGGGGAAGTTAAGTATGATTTGATTGCGGAAGCGGTAAGACGGGTAGATTGTCCAGTGCTTGCCAATGGTAATATCAATTCGGCGACAACTGCCCTGGAAGTGCTTTCGCAAACCGGTGCAGCGGGTGTGATGGTGGGACGCTGGGCAATTGGCAATCCTTGGCTGTTTAATCAAATTCGCCAGGCTTTGCGAGGAGAACAGATCACACCTGTTCCTTTAGCAGATGTACGCAATTATATTGATCGTTTATGTCAAACTCCCACAGCCTCAACTATGCCAGAGCGAGCGCGGGTAGGTTACCTGAAAATGTTCCTTAACTACATTGCTTTAAGTGTTGACACTGAAGGTAATTTCCTGCGGCTGATGAGACGGGCGCAGACTGAGGTAGAACTGTTTAACCTCTGCGATCTCGTTCTCCTTGCTGATCTGACAAAAACTTTAGCCCTAGCACCCTCTTTGGGCGTGTAATTATGGCAACTATTTAGTTTGGATTTATCAGTACAGCATAGAGACAATACCTTGAGAGTGTCAACTACTCAGTTTCAACTTCAAATTCCTCACCACTGGGAAATTTAGACTTATCAATTTTTAAAGCAGCCTCTTTAATTAAATTTGCTTTTGCACGAGTTTCTAGTATTTCTTGATAATATTCTTCAGGTGTTAACCCATAATCTCTCTTGACATAGGCAATTTTATCTTTAATGCAGTCCTCAATCATTAATTTGACATCAGCGAGATAGTAATCTTCATTGAATGATTTAATATGTATCTTATGAGTTATGGAAGGAACTGCGAGTTTTTTTAGACCTCTTGCTTCTTTTAATACCCGACTCCCTAATAAATTGTCATCAACATCAGAAAAAGTAAAAATTGTTTTGCCTTTTGTATTTCTTTTTAAAGCTGGTTTAAATCCTATAAAAATATCAACTGATGGGAATACATTGGTCAAAAACGAAAAATTATCCATTGTTATTTCCTGCTGGTTTTTGGTAATTGTCTATTCTAATTTTTTTCTCCAGATTTAATATACAACATAGTGATTTAAAGGTTTTATATCCAACCGAAAATTACTCTCGCTTATCATAAAATATTCTGTATGTCAATAGTATATTTGTTCTATATAATTCTTTGGATAATTGCTGTCTAAAAATTCGTCTCGGAACTTGCTGTTAATTTGTAAAGTTTTGTATTATTTTTCGGGATTTATTTCTGTAATAACCATAAATAAAGGCTTTTCAAAATAGCCTTGTCAGTCAATTAGAAAATTGACAAGAATAACCCAATTATGAAATTCTCGATAATTGTAGCAAACTCTCAAAAGTATTGCAAGCTCGTTACTAAATAAAAATTATTCTCAATTAATTCTTAAGAAAATCTAAAGCTGAATTATCATAAGTTATGAATATTAAAACTATTATTGGGTTTCTATAAGTTTTAGTTATATTGTAATTGGAAGTCCCTTAGTTAACAAATTACATTCTTGAGGGATTTCGTTAAGGAATAAATCCTGATTCTGCGGTAATGCGAATCAGTTACTTGCGTTTATACTCAAAACGGCTTGATTGTTTGATTCTAAACGTAGGGGTTTAGCTCTTGCTTTACCCCTACACATCTGGGTTCTTTGTCATTTGGCAAAAGTTTAAATCTCACCCGTGTTTAGTATATCAATGAAATGGCTTATCTCTAGGGCAAATTTGGGATGGTGTTGGGTTAAATGAGCTATTTATACCCGTATAATTTTAAACAATACTAAAAACTGGGGAGTTTATGGATACAATGCCTTTAAATCAGAGTCAAGACGAAAAAGATATTAAACTGTTGGTTTTAGATATAGATGGGACAATTGCGGGACAATCCAATACTCTCAGTCATCCTGTCAAGGAAGTGATTGCTGCTGTACAAGCCAAGGGAATTAAGGTAGCTATAGCCACAGGAAGGATGTATTGTTCAGCTTTGCGGTTTCATCAAGAAATTGGCTCTACGCTGCCTTTAGTAGCTTATCAGGGAGCTTGGATTCAAGATCCAAATACTCAGGAAATTCACCGTCATTTATCTGTATCTAGAGAAATTGCCCTGCAACTCCTAGAATACTTTGAACAGCCAGATTTGCGATCGCTCCTCTCAGTTCATTTTTACATCAACGACCAGCTTTATGTGCGAGAAATTACCAAAGAAACGGAAAGTTATCAACAACGCTGTGGTGTGAATGCTATTCCCGTTGGTGATTTACGTCAATTATTAGATCATGAACCCACTAAAATTTTAGCTTTGTGTGATGATACGAGTCTAATTCAACAACTTTTGACTAATTTACGCCATAGATATAAACCCACAGAATTATATATGACAACATCTGTAGCCACCTTCCTAGAAGCAGCTAACACTCATGTTAATAAAGGCAATGCTGTCCGTTATCTAGCTGAAGAAATGCTAGGTTTAGAAAGTCATCATGTCATGACTATCGGTGATAATTTCAATGATGTAGAAATGCTCAGTTATGCTGGCATTAGTGTCGCTATGGGTGACGCACCAGACCAAGTGCAAGCGATCGCTGATTGGGTAGCACCTAGTGTAGAGTTAGATGGTGCAGCCATAGCAATGGAAAAATTCTTACTTAAATAAAAATCCAAAAACAAGAAAAGACACCGACGACTGGCCGTGTTTCGTCTCGGTGTCTTTCCTAATTTCGCTCCTCACACACCTGCGATTGTAGTCGGAGATATTTATTTTGTCAAGAGAATTTCTCAAAGTTTTTGTAAAATTCCGACAAGATAGAAAGATAGATCCCCGACTTCTCAAAGAAGTGGGGGATCTGAATTTTTGAATTTCACATATTAAAGTTCTACAGGTGCGACAATCCCCAATTTGTCTTCTAACACAGACCTTAAAACCAATTGAGTCGCTATCAGCAATCCTAATCTTGCTTGAGCTAATTCTGGATCATGAATTTTCACTTCCCCCCAAATCCGACAATTACACCAAAACCGCTCAAAAGCTTGACTCAAATTCTCACCTGCTTTTGACCAGTTAATGGAACTACCACTATCAGCACAAACCAAATCATCTACCACTTTGACTAATTGGTAAATCAGAAAACTCTCATCAGCGTGATTAATGCGAAGTTTTTGATCACAATTAAGCCAAGATATAGCGTTTACAGATACAAAACCTTTAATATTTGTTCTATCAAGTTCAATTAATCCTTCCTTTTCTGCTATACACAACAAAGAACAGCATCGTGAATGAGCGTATTGAATTTTAAAAATTGTTAATGAGTTGGTTAATTGGCGATTAGGAACAGAAATTTTACTTTTTGCCTGTTCACTTTGTTCTAGTGAGCATTCCTCATTTCCGCTGACAGTGAGACAGTGTAACCAAGCCGCTAAGGTAGAGTCAACGAGTTCTATATGAATCCAACCGGGGGGAACTACTTTAACGTTAAATAAACTAGCACTATTTCGGGATAAATGCTCAACAATCGCCTGAGCAATTTCCATCGCTGGTGAATTCTGAGATTTTGATATGCTCATAGCCATACCAGAGATATATAAAATTTTCTGATTATATCCTCCCTGATAGAGAGGAACTTTTTTCCCTTTTATGCTTGTAATTTCCCCACTATTGGTAAAAATACTGAAGAAAGACACTAAATATCCAGTTATTAAATGCTCAATTGCTTTATTTTGAGCTAAAAGTAGTCTATAACACACGTATTTCTTTGTAAAAAATTTATGGTGTGCATCATTTTATCCTGTTCCATCTATCTTCAGACAGAAGTTTAGTCTATGTAAGGAAAAATGAGAGTAGGATAAAATTTGATGAATAATGTATAAAAAATGGGTAATCTTTACTACCCTTGTTGTACAGTAGGAAGTATAAGAAAAAATAGAGAGCAATTTAGCTTTCTATCCCATTGGAGGGCTGACGCTGTTAGGCGTTATGCCTACCCCGTTAACACAAAGACACTCCTTGCACTTTTCTTATCACGTCTTTGTTCTCAGCCAAACACTCTTTGTTACCTATGCAATCTCAATCCTCCTTTTCCGAAGCTTCACGTCCTTTCTTAACTTGGCAGCGAATCCTTGACTGGGCCCAAGAACACTACCGCTGCCGCACCTTCAGTAAAGATGAGCGGATTCCAGCTAGACCTGGTTTGCTCTATTTAGTCCAAAGAGGTGCTATTCGCATGGTAGGAACTGCCCAAGTCAGTGCTACTGCTAGTCAGTTAACATCTAGACGGATTAACAGAACTCCAGAAGAAGCTTTCTTGGGTTTTGTGGGAGCAGGTCAACCTTTTGAAATTGTTGCTCAATCTCCATTTACACTCCAGTCCTACGCCCACGTTGACCAAACAGCAGTGCTGTGGATGTACTGGCATGACCTAGACAACTGGCCTCACTTCCGCCGTGAAGTTATGGATGCTTTTAGATATCAGCACCAGCGCAAGTTGCTATGGTTGAGTGCTTTAGGACAACGTCGGACAATTGACAGACTCTTAGGATTTCTCACCCTACTGATTGAGGAATATGGAGAGCCTTCAATGAGCGAAACTGATCCTGATGTCATTCGTGGTTATTCCTTGCCCTTCCCCCTCACCCATGCCCAAATAGGCAGCGCCATTGGTTCAACCCGTGTGACTGTCACTCGTTTAATGGGTAAATTACGTCAACGGGGCTTAATCCTGACCCAAGGAGATAATCTGATTTGCCTACCCGCTGAATCTATCAATAGAGTCAGCTAGGATCTAGTTCAAATCTTTAATGAGCAGCAAATTGATAGATGTTGACTGAGAGCTTGCCACTCTCGGACACACCAATGGCAGGTATCAGCGGATTCTAACTAGTCCAAATTGGGTAATTAGTTCTGTGAACCTGCTCCTCATAATATCTCGCGGTAAGTCGGAAACTCAGGGGCTTTAGCCCTGAGAGTGTCAATTTTACGAATCTGTTTGACCACCACAAACAGATTTTGGGTAATCGGGTATGAAATGAAGATGTCCTGGACAAAATGTTCTCTAGTGCCGCATTTATGATGAAGGCACTCATAACGCTAGATCAGCAAATTGGGGCCACCCACCTGGTTCCAATTATTGATCTCGGCTTTTGGTATCATGAAAACTCAGGCACTTTTCCAGGTTATAGATAATTCTTTTCTTTCTTTCTTCTTTCTTCCTCCTGACTCCTTTTATTTGATTCTGACAAATCCAGCTTTTTCAATCAGTTCTTGACCTTGAGATGTAACTAACCAATTTGCATACACTTCCCCGGCTTGTTGGTCTGATTGACCATTTTGTTTTATAATCACAAATAAATTGCGGGTGATTGGGTAGTTGCCACTGCGAAAGTCTTGAGAATTCAACTGGTTAGGCTTGTTGGCACATTGAGATTGAGTTATTTCTGGTTGTTGGTAAGGTGCTATTAATTGCTCACTTGTCCGTCCTATTGGTAGGGATTTGATTGTACATTGAGGGACAATCTCTGGAGCAGAACCATAATAGATAGCACCAGGAGCAATAGCTACTTTGCGGATAGCTTCTGTGGTTGTACCAATGTAATTAATATTGTTGCCAAATTTATCTTTATTGAGAACGTTTTCGACAAAAAAATCTACTGTGCCACCGGCTTCTTTGCTGCGAGATAGGGGAATAATGGGTAAATTTGTACCACTTACTTGTTGCCAGTTAGTAATTTTGCCAGTGTAAATATCTTTAAGTTGAGAAACTGTTAATCCTGGAATATTTAGGTTATGATTAACAGCGATCGCAATTCCATCAATGGCTACAGTAATTTCTTTTAAGCTAAATCCTTTGGTTTTGGCAGTTTCGTTTTCTTCTGGTTTAACGGGACGAGAAGATTGAGAAAAAGCTAGTTGATTTGCTATCAACATTTTAATCCCAGTTCCTGAACCTGGTTTTTCGTTAATGGGTTGGGTATAACGTAAATCAAACTGAGGACAACTATTTTTGAGGACTGAGTCTACATCCCGACGGATAGGAGCCCATGTTGTACTACCACTATAACTAAATATACCTTGTGGTAAATTGGGGATTTTACAATTACTGACTGGTGGCGGATTAGGGTTAATAATGTTGTTACTGGGGTTCTGAGTGAGATTCTGATTAGCAGAGTTAGTGGTACTAGAATTATTGTTAATTCGTCCCCAATGTTCCATTAAAGAAAGCAACAGCAAAACCAAGCTTAATCCAGAGGTAAGAACAAGAGATAAGAGCAGTGACAGAGTTTCTTTTTTTTGAGCCATGGGTGGTTTCCTTAGTGCTTTTTTTCTAAAGAATTGAAGACATTAATTTATAAATAAGTCGAAATAATGTTGTTACTGCTAATACCTTTGTCATGGATGAACTGGAGAACTGGGAGAATTTCCCTGAGTATTTTTAGGATTTTTATCTCAGAAAAATTGCCCTGTTCAACTAATTCTTCTTCTAGAGTTTGTCCAGAAATATATTCTTGAACTAAATAAAAAAACTGCTCTGACTTATTTATTTTTAGGTTAGGAACTGTAATCGTAAAAAAAGCAAATAATTTAGGTATTTGCTGATGTTCATTACCTATTTCTTCTAAAACTCCTGCTTCTTGTGTAAATAAAATTCTGGCTTTTTCTAAGGCATCTTCCGTTAAATTACCACTTGGTTGAAATTGCTTAACTACACATTGACGCATTCTCGGAGTATCACGATCAATTGCCAAAAAAGCAGCACCAAATCCTCCGGTAGCCAAAAGTTTAATTGGCAAATAGTGGTCACGTAAAATCAGGGGCATACCGCAGCTAGTACAAAATTTTTGCGGTACTGTTTTTAGTGTTTTAATATCATCTAAATCAGGAAAGTGATTTTTAGGATGTTGACAGTGGGGACGAGTGCAGCAGACTTCCATATTGTTTGTTATTCAAATGAGTCATTGGTCATTAGAAATTTGTCGTTAACTAATGACTTTTGACTGGTAACAAGGTTTTTAATTGGCATCAGAACCGTTAGATGTTGCTATATCCAATGTACTATTTATCACTTGATTGATTTGTGATAATTTTAACACCTCCTGTGTCCAGGCTGGGTTAGCAAACTGAGGTAAAATTTCCTGACTAAAAGCTTCTGCGGCTTTGGATCTATAGCGATTGGGGTTACATATTAGCCAGAGTGTCCGCTTCACCACTACTCCTTCGATGGGGGCACGATGGAGAACACCCATTTGTAACTCCTTAGCGATCGCTGAAGTAGAAACAAAGGCAGCACCTAAGCCAGATTGGACAGCGTTTTTAATAGCTTCTATGGAATTTAGTTCCATTTCAAACTTAAACCGCCTAGTGTCAATATCACAACGGGCTAAAACCTGATCAATGACTTTGCGGATAGTTGATTGGGAGTCAAGAGCAATGAATTGTAGTTTATATAGGTCTTCTTTTTGAATTGTTTCTAATTTAGCAAAGGGATGGGATGTGGGTAAAATGAGTGCCAATTCATCTTCAGCATAGGGAACAGTTTCTAAAGATTCCGCTAATTCAGTGGGAATTTCCCCACCAATAATTGCTAAATCAACCTGGCCATTAGATACACTCCAAGCCGTGCGACGGGTAGAATGGACGTGCAATTGTACGGCTACATCTGGATATTTTTGGCGAAATAAGCCGATCATTTTTGGTAACAGATAAGTGCCAGTGGTTTGGGAAGCACCAACAATCAATGTACCTCCTTGGAGATTTTGCAAATCTTCAATGGCGCGGCAGGTTTCCTGACACAAGCTGAGGATTTTGTCCCCATAGCTCAGAAGTAGATGTCCCGCTTCAGTCAATTGAGCGCGACGGCCTCCTCTGTCAAATAGGGGAACATCCAGTTGTCGTTCCAGGTTTTGAACTTGCAAACTCACAGCAGGTTGGGAGACGTAAAGGCTATCAGCAGCCCGCTTAAAACTCCCTTCTTGGGCGATCGCTTTGAGAATTCGTAACTGATCTAAAGTAAAAGGAAGGTCAGACATAAGGCTTAACCCACAACCTGGGATTCATGAGCAACTTTAAAAATAAATCAAAATGAATAGTTTGGTGACTAAGCATGATTTATGGCATTGTTAAGATTTGAACAACTAACTAAAATACTTACCACAACATCTTGACAAAAATCTTCCTGTGTATAATCAAGCATTCAGCCGTCAGCCTTCAGCTATCAGATTTTAAGACGGAAATACAGGTAATTAAAACTAATTGCCTGGGTGTAACTTCAAGAAAATGAATAATTCGTCTTCTTTACTCCTGTTCTTGGCTGACTACTGATAGCTGATAGCTAATAGCTTACACCAGTCAAGATGTTTACCAATAGTAGCTTCTTTGAATTTGAATTTTGAATTGAGTTGTATATATGATGTCCAATCCTTGGTTTACCTCCAGTCATTTTGTCATACTAGGGTTACAATTAGTTTTTGCGATCGCCCATAGCGGGGGGGCTGCTGTGCGTCCTTGGGCAGAAAAATACCTTGGACCGAGGCTTTATCGCATTATCTTTGCATTAATTAGCCTGCCTTTGGCTGTGATCTTAATTGTTTACTTTTTTAATCACCGTTACGATGGCTGGCAACTTTGGCAGGTACAAGGTATACCAGGAGTGGGGGCATTAGTTTGGGTACTATCAGCTATATCCTTTTTATTTTTATATCCTGCTACCTTCAATCTACTAGAAATTGCGGCTATTCAAAAGCCCCAAGTTCATCTTTATGAAACAGGGATTATCCGTATTACCCGTCATCCCCAAATGGTAGGACAGGTTATTTGGTGTGTAGCCCATACCCTGTGGTTAGGAACTAGTTTCACTCTTGTTACCTCAATCGGTTTAGTAATACATCACCTATTTGGAGTATGGCATGGCGATCGCCGTTTAAGTCAACGCTATGGAGAAGCTTTTGAGATGGTCAAACAACGGACTTCGATTATCCCCTTTCAAGCGATTATTGATGGCCGTCAATCTTGGAACTGGGAAGAATTTCTCCGCCCTGCTTATTTAGGAGTTGCCATTTTTACTGGTCTATTATGGTGGTCGCACCCCTTGTTATTAGTGGCAACAAGTAGGATAATGTGGTAGTTTAGTCTGATCCCCAAGATCAACAAAACATATAAATCTAATAAAACTTTGTGCTGATCACTTGCTACCAAAACAATGTATGATAGACCCAAACATATATCATTAAACTGTTGAGAACTGGGATTGGGGAAAGAATTTATCCGCCAGGCTGAAGTGGGTTTTATGGACGTAGACAAAAAGTCACCATCTACCTTAGTGGAAACGGTAAATAAATAGC
Source organism: Dolichospermum sp. UHCC 0352 (assembly GCF_009711925.1). Classification (NCBI taxonomy): domain Bacteria; kingdom Bacillati; phylum Cyanobacteriota; class Cyanophyceae; order Nostocales; family Aphanizomenonaceae; genus Dolichospermum; species Dolichospermum sp. UHCC 0352. Next base: position 15,855 of record NZ_VIKY01000097.1, read on the forward strand.
AATGTATAGATTGCACCCAGCCGCGCTCTCAGCATTGTAAAATTTTTCAGAAGCAATAGCAATCAGGATTGGAAATGGAGAACAGCCAGCGCGACAATCACGGTGGCTTTTTTGTCAGCAGGAAAACATGAAAATCCTCAATTTAAAATTTAAACCCCAAAATGGGATAACTTACCAATTTGCTGCTGCTGACAGCTAATTTTGAGATAAAAACCTTATAATCACGAGAGGCATCATGGTGTTGTCGGTTAATGAACGGACATTTACTCAAGAAGTTTTAGAATCTTCAGTTCCTGTTTTGGTTAATTTTGAAGCACCCTGGTGTGGACTATGTCGCATCATTCACCCGCTATTATTACAATTTCAGGCTGAATGTGGTGATGAACTTAAATTGGTGGGAGTCAACGCTGACCAAAATTTTAAGTTGTCTAATACCTATAGACTGAAATCACTACCGACTTTACTATTAATTGAAAAAGGTATAGTCAAACAACGTTTAGAAGGTTTTCCCGGTAAAGACGATTTACGTCAAGCCTTAGAAGCAATTAAATTCACCTATACAAGTCACGAGAAAATAGATATAGCAGGAGTCAGGGGGCAGGGAGCAGGGGGAAAGAATTATTCCAATCACAACTGACAACTGACAACTGACAACTGTACGGGCGAAGCATTTGGAGAACTATTTTTGGCAATGACCGATAATTTATCTTCCAAATGCTTCGCCCCTACTAACAACTGACAACTGTACGGGCTGTCTCTTAT
>NZ_VIKY01000098.1:0-5882 GCF_009711925.1 Dolichospermum sp. UHCC 0352
GTCTAAGTAATAATATTTAAAATTTAATATCTCACATAACTAGCAACTTGGGTTATTTTCTTCAGTGTGAGGCGATCGCTAAAGAAGCTTGCAAAAAGATTCCTAAAATGGAAATGCGAATACAGCAGCTTGAAGAAAATCAACTGCAAAACTCTCAGCAGTTGCAACTTGAGTTTATGCCACCAGGTTGGGAATCTAAAGTGTGGGATGCACTACCATCACAGGACAAACGGCATTTTAGGTTTATGTACCGTCAACATCAATTTATTCCTGGTGATAACGACATCAAAAAATTACCAATTAATTTAAGTGCAGAACAAAAATTGAAACAACAATTGGAAGTGGAAAAATTTAGACTCGAATTGACAGAAGCAGAGAAGGAAGATTTAGCTCAAACCAAGGAAAAATTATTAAGGGATTACTTAGAGGGCTAAAAACTAATTGTAGCGATTTCTGTAGAGCGATTCCTTCGGAGCGCTTCGCTATCGCTATATTTCTCATTAGAATTAAAGAGCGATCGCAGTTTTCGATTTCCCACTAGAATAGAAAGCGATCGCTATACGGGAGTCCGCCGGGAGGTAGAGTCGAGGGGGAAGCGTCGCCAGATGACCCTTCACTCAAAGAATACTGGGAAAAACGCCACCAGAAATATGGAAAGAGCTACTGGGAGAAAAACTCTTGGAAGTATAAAATCGCTCAAAACCAAAATTGGAAATGTCCTATCTGTGGTGAACCTTTATTCAATGGAGAGGAATTAAACACCCATCACATAGTTCCCGTTGCTCAAGGTGGACAAGACGGCATTGAAAACCTACAGCACTTGCATCATGCTTGTCACAAACAGGAACATTCTAAAACCAAGTCAACTCGCTTGAAGTAAGGCTTGAGCCGTGTAAGTGCGAAAGTCTTATGCACGGTTCTTAGGGGAGGGGAGAGCGGTGACGCTCGAACCTTACCCGACTACTCCCCCTCGACCTAACTCAATACCTTATACAATAGTCGCAAATCAGGCATCACCGTGCCGTTTCGATTTTTTTGTAAGCTAAGAGAATTTCAGGTGTCTGAAACGACGATTTTTCGTGAAAGTTTAACTCGTTGGATATTAGCAGCAGTGCCTTTTGATTTACCATCCCAAATAGCCAAACCGTAATCAGCAATACTACACATTTGTTTATCTCTATCAACATAATTTCCAGGAACACCAACAGTTTTAAAACCACTACTATTTTGGGGTTTACCATTACCATCAAATATCGCATAATATACTGTGACATTTTGATAGTTTTGGGACTTTAGATACTGTTGAACTTTAACATCAACACCAGGGGCATCACCAACGATAATTTCAAATCGCAGGTCAATAATTTTGTTCAAACTTATAATTACTTCTTGTGGTAATTCCTTGATGGAACGACTACCGGAAATCATGACTATCATTATTTTACCTTAAAAACAACATTACCTTTATGCGATAGCACCCCTAACGAAAAGCTTAGTTATACTGGATTTTGTATTATATAAATCTCAGACAACATCATACTATTGACAACAAAATTAATGCTATTATAAAGAAGTTGGGGATTTATGATTAATCCCAAAAACCGGGGGCAGATATGACGGAAGCAACAGCGAACTATGATCAAACATGGAAAGAAGCTATAGGGGAATATTTGGAATTATTCTTACAATTCTTCTATCCAGACATTCATCAAGAAATTGACTGGAGTAAAACTCCTATATCTTTAGATAAGGAACTAGAACAAATTACCGCATCTAGTCAAACTAAAAAACGCTATGCTGATAAATTGTTTCAAGTGTGGTTATTAAATAATGAAGTAATTTGGATTTTAATACATATAGAAGTCCAAAGTCAGCATGATAAAGAATTTCCACAAAGAATGTTTATCTATAATTATCGTTCTTATGATTTATTTAATCAACCAGTAATAAGTTTAGCAATATTAGGAGATGAAAACAAAAGTTGGCGACCAAATAGTTATGAATACGGTTTAGGTAATAGTAGAGTTAAAATGGAATTTAGTATTGTCAAACTATTAGACTATCAATGGTCAGACCTAGAAGCAAGTAATAATTTATTTGCTATAATAGTAATGGCACATCTAAAAACCAAAGCTACTACTAGGGACTTAACTGCAAGAGAACAATGGAAGTGGAGTTTGGTTAGACCATTATATCAAAGAGGCTTAACTAAGTTTGACATTATTAATCTAGTTAAGTGCATTGATAAAATGATGACTTTGCCACCACCATTACAAACGGAATTTCAAACCAAATTAGATGATTACGAAAAGGAGTTAAATATGCCATTCCTCAGCACTATTGAAGAAAATGCCCAAGAAAAAGGTAAGGAAATTGGCAAGGAAATTGGCAAGGAAATCGGTAAAGAAATTGGGGCTAGAAAAACTTGCCAAGAAAACATTATCAAAATCCTCACCAATAGATTTGATAATCTTCCAGAAAAGATGATATATACTATCAAGCAAATTGATGATATGTCCATCCTGGAAAATTTACTTTTACCCAGTATTAATGTTAATTCTTTGGAGGAATTTCAACAGTTAATTGACTCGGCTTTGCATAAAAATTAACCATATCAGATCCCTGAATTATTAACTAAATTCATCATTTATTGAGAAAATGGAAAAAAGCAGTCGGGGATCTGGTAAATAAATAATAAACCAGAGAGAGAAATGGAAATAGAGTTTAGTCAGACCATTGTATCAAAAAGGCTTAACTAAGTTTGACATTATTAATTTAGTCAAGTTTATTGATAAAATGATGACGTTAACACCACCATTGCAATTAGAGTTTAACCATAAATTAGAACAACACGAAAAGGAGCTAAATATGCCTTTCCTCAGCACTATTGAAGAACTTGCAGAAGAAAGAGGCCAAGTAAAAGGTGCTAAAGAAACCTGCCAAAACAATATTATCAAAATTCTCTCCAAGAGATTTGATCATGTTACAGAATTGATGAGTAATTCTATCACAAAAATTGATGATATGCTTATTCTGGAAAATTTACTTTTGTCAAGTATTAGTGTTCCCTCATTGGAGGAATTTCAAAAGTTAATTGATGCAGAATTACAGCAAAATCAATGATATTATATCCCTGATTTCTTCTATTATGAGGAAGTCAGGGATAATCATAACAAACTACTAATATTCAAAACCAACTTGAGCAATCCATTTATTATCAGTTCTGGGGGATTGTTGATAAATAAATGCCAATACCAGTGGTAAATAATTGTCCAATCATGATACAATCCTCTATATTATTCAACATCATTAAGCGATAGCAATAGCATTACCGATAATCAATAACGCTATTTGCTATTTGTTATTGCTGGTTTCAATCCTCAATCACCTTAATAGGTAATTGTCACCTGTATTTTCCAGCATTATCCAATTTCCCCATGAATCAACTCAACAACAGATTCAGCGAGTAAACCCCTCACCTTAATCTCCAGTGGAAATCTGCGGACTCGTTTTGATTGTCGGGGTGTACCATCATCTCCCTCGAAATACCCATTATTAGCAATTACCCAATCTCTAAATCTGGGGAACTCCAATTGTTTCAAACCAATATAAGTAATAAAGCTAGTGAATCCTGAGCTTTCATCGGTGGATTCTGGCCAATGAAACTTGTTTGAATAAGTACCCACAATGGTAATGCGATCGCTCAGTTCCACCACCTGATAATTCCCATGTGGACTAACTTGTAAAACCTTACCTTCAATACCCGCAAAATTGATTTTATTCATCATTAAATCTCAAAAACACCAAGACTAAAAAGCGATAGCATTAATGATTTTTGTCATCTTCATTGAACTATCCAAAAGTTGATTTTATTAGTGATTGTGTTAAAATTAAACAATGGCTAGATTTCAGTTAATAGATGATGAAGTGATGGGAATAGATTGACTCATGCCTATTCCCTTTTTCATTAATCCGGGTCTGAATAACTGTCAAACCAAATTATCTGACTATCAGAAAACCCAATCATCCTAGATAAACCGTCTTCACAGTTGACAATTAACTTACCTGAATCTGAAATATCAACAACTCCAGTAATTCGGGGTTCATTGAATAGTATATTTAATTGCTCAACAGTGAGTTCAATTGATTTTAAAGGGTTGATTCCTGTACGTTTAACGAATGCAGTGGTCATGATCTTAACTAACAACAACACAACCCCAAAGCGATAGCATTAGCATCCTTAACATATTTTTATTAACTAAATTAAATTGATAGACCATGACACCAGAAGAAGTTTTAAGTCAAATAACCGATGGAATTTGGGTAAACAAGGGTGGGTTAAGAGTCCCCACAGAAGTTGTGCAAGCTTTGTCAAATAAAGAGGATTGGTTTGATTCAATTCAACCAGTAGTTTACTCGCAAGATAATTTACCTTCACTAAAAGCGATTATTAATTACTTTTCTAAATCAGAATTAGACGATGAAGTTGGCTATGCTTCTGCGGAAATCTTGCAATCTTGTTATGGTGTAAACAAAGTTTTCAACTCTAAAGTACACGGTGATCCAAGTGCTGTTGGACAACAAAAAATTGATGCAATTGGACAACGCCCAGCGAATATCGAAACTTATAAAGCAGCCGTAGAAGTTAATAATATATTGATTAATTGGAAGAATATTAATAGTAGTGGTTATGATAACGATGATTCAGTTTATGACAGAATTAAATCTGTAGAACAAGTAAATAAAGATTGGTTTTCTCAACAAATTGAAGATTTAAAAACATTAATGCTCAATGCTTATGATAGTTTATTATCCCAATTTGATGAACAAGAAGACCCTGTACCACAGGAAGTAAGGAATCACTTTGTGGCAATTAGGGAGAAAACAGAACAGGAATTTCCATCTGCGATCGCTGATTTTCCCCAGGACAACCTCAACATTGTCAATATATTCCAAGGACTTCTAGATAAACTCAAAGAACAACTTGCAGATGCTTTACAATCAATCAAAGAATTGGTTTTAGGTAAAGATGAATCCAAGGCAGCGAGGGCAGAAGCGAGACAAGAACACAAGGATAAATCAGGACTGTTGAAGTTTCTGAAAAGCAAGATTGTTAATCCAACAATTAACGGTATCAAAAAACTATTTAGAAAAGCCGGGAAATTGTTATCTAATAAAGAAGAAAATAATTATAAAGAAGACACAATTAAATTACAATTTGGGAATATTTCTAGTGCTTATGGTGCAATTGTTCCTGTGGATATACCGACAACAATCAACGCCATTGAAGTATTGAAAAAGATTACCGAAAGTATTCTGACAACATTTATTTTAAAGGGAGTGCAATTACCGGGAGTTTTCGTTGAAGCGTTAAAAAATACTACGATTTCTATAATCTTAAAACGATTGGATATTCCCGGAGGTGAAGCAATTCGTTATATTACTGGGGGATTACTAAGAACAGTAAAAGATTTATTACCAGCAGTTTTCAATAATACCGGAATGTTTGCCGGGGCATGGGGTTTATTAACAGCTTGCGCTCCTTATATTTTAGCAGCAGCAATACTGGTGATTATTGCTATCAAAATGGCTAAAAGAAATCAACTCGGTGATTTTATCTTGATACTGGGATTATTGGCATCCCAAACAGAACCCGATATCTGTTGTGCCAGGGTAATTGGTGACGAGAAAATGGAGGATATACAAACATTGAAAGAGGGATTTATTACCGAAACCAATAAGAATTATGACTTTATTTATGCCTTGACCTTCAAAAATGAAGAACTTGCTAGAAGTTTGGATATATCACAGGAAACTCCGGTGATTATCCCTGAAGAAGCGGCTATCACAATTACAATACTGTAGCCAAATTACGAGGGTTC
>NZ_VIKY01000099.1:0-2081 GCF_009711925.1 Dolichospermum sp. UHCC 0352
CCATTCATCCCCCGCTGCCCTATCGGGTCAGACGTGGGGCTTCTGTCGGTTAAGCTAACTTTTGTATTTCTTTCTTTCTTTGCGCCTACTCTTCGAGATCAGGAAGCGTGATTGCGCCTTTGCGTGAGACAAGGAATTTATTCATCATTATTAATTATATCTGTGCTTAATTCATTGATTAAAGGATTGATAACTACATCATTAGGAATTACTTCTGTTTTGCCAGGACTCATGGTAGTTCGGGTACGCTTATAACCATGCTTAAACTGCTGTAATATTTGTGCAATATAGATTTTAGCAGTTTTTGACCCCGATTTTCTGTTTATTTGTGAGAAATCCGGGCTAGGAGAAGCATTATTAGACTTCGTGGACATTACCGACCTAGAACAATAGCTAACACCCACACAGACCTGATCTAAGCTACTTTTTTGAAATTTTAATTTCCCTCTGCGGGACTAGCTTATAATTACCAAGGGGCTGATGATGCTCCTGTACTTGTAAGTCTAAGGGGGATAGATGACAATTAAACGGTTGCTGTTAATTGGGCTAACTTTGTTAGCAATAATGTTGTCGGGCTTATCTTTATTGAATAGCTGGCAAAAACCTCAGTTCCAGAGTCGTCTAGAATTGTACCAGACTAATATCGTCTTACAAGCCCAAGCATGGAAACCAGAAGATAGCAGCGACAAAAGTATTCAAACACTTCAAGAATCTATTCTCGGTGCAAATCCTTTAGAAAGCGCGATAAAGCAATATCAGGAAGCAAGTGAATCTATTCAAACTAGTTTAGAGACAACTAATAAAAAATTAGCAGCACTACAATCTTCAGCAGTTACTCCTGTTTCCGCAGAGGAAAAAAGTTTACAGAAATCTAGCCAACAACAAGGAAAATTGTTAGCGGAAGTAGATTTGCGGTTGGGAATTTTGCAAGCACAGCAACAGGAAGCAGATAAGGCTATTAAAACTTGGAATCAATTACAGCAACATTCAGATATCAACCCCAAATATCAAGAAACTGCTCAAGTATTAAGCGGAATATGGAGTAAACCTCCCCGTCTATTACCCAAAGCTGAACAAATAATTCAACAAAATTTAAATAGTTGGTTTCGTTTTACGGCTTTAGATCAATTATATCAACTTCAACAACGTCAAGAAGCTTTATTATCTCTAAAAATTGCCCAACAAGCAGCAGCAACCCAAGCATTGTTAAAATTAGCGATAATTGCTACTATCCCCACCTTAACAGCTTTTATAGGGCTAATTCTGCTGATTTTCTTATTGTTTCAACGCTTGCTTAAAGGTCAAGCATCCCTATTAGCGACAAATGGCAATTTGGTTTGGTCAACTCCTTGGAATTGGGAAATAATTATTCAGGTTTTTATCCTGGGATTTTTCTTGATGGGGCAATTATTTATACCAGAGTTATTATCTATTTTGCCTATTCCTCGTGGTACAGGAAATGCCAGAATTGAGGCTTTTGTGGTTTTAGTTAGTTATATGTTTGTGGCTTTTGGTTGCTTTTCAGTTCTATATTTTTCCATTAGGCGTTTTTTCCCCCTTCCTGAGAACTGGTTTCGCTTCAATTTCTTCAGTAATTGGTTTTTGTGGGGACTCGGTGGCTATTGTACAGCTTTACCGATTGTGGTGATAGTATCACTGATTAATCAAAAATTGTGGCAAGGACAAGGTGGCAGTAATCCACTTTTACAAATGGCACTAGAAAGCCGGGATAATACCGCATTGGGGATATTTTTCTTTACCGCAGCCATAGCTGCACCGTTTTTTGAGGAATTCCTATTTCGCGGCTTTTTATTACCATCTCTGACTCGTTATACGTCGGTTTGGGGGGCAATTTTGATCAGTAGCTTGTTATTCGCGGCTGCTCACCTAAGTTTATCAGAAATACTGCCGCTGACAGCATTAGGAATCGTCTTAGGAATAGTTTACACGCGATCGCGCAATTTACTTTCTTCTATGCTTCTCCACAGTCTTTGGAATAGTGGCACATTAATTAGTTTGTTTCTTTTAGGTAGTAATAATTAAGTTAGTTGTCAGTAGGGGCGAAGCATTTGGAAGATAAA
>NZ_VIKY01000009.1:0-28889 GCF_009711925.1 Dolichospermum sp. UHCC 0352
TTTTGAGAAAGGCTGAAAAATCAATCAAACATTCTCAAAGACGGATTTACAAAAAAGTCAAAGGTTCTAGTTGTAGAAAAAAAGCTAGAAAACTTTACGCTAAAAAACACTTAAAAGGTAGGGGTGAAGCATTCGCTTATAAAAATTATGCGACCAACCGACGACTCAACAGCGCGAATGCTTCGCCCGTACGGCAACGGATTGAACACGCTAAGAAAATAGCGCGTAACGTATGCAAGTCTAACGACTTAGTGGCCTATGAAGATTTACGTGTTTCAAATATGGTGAAAAATCATTGTTTAGCAAAATCAATTAGTGACGCTAGTTGGTATTTGTTTAGGCAATGGCTAGAATATTTTGCGATTAAATTTGACAAAATTGCTATGGCCGTAGCACCACATTATACTTCTCAAAAGTGTTCTAGCTGTGGCGTAATTGTCAAAAAATCTCTATCAACTCGTACCCATAATTGTGTTTGTGGCTGCGAATTGCACAGAGATACAAATGCTGCAATTAACATTCTTAATCTGGCAAAAAATAGGGGAGGGCATCCCCAAATTAACGCTACAGGAGTTGGAATCTCTACTCTAGTTGGTGACTCAGCGCGGTCTTGGGGGTTTCCCCCATGAGCGACTGAGGAACCCGTAAGGGTGAAAACCTGCTAGAGCAAATTCTGACGATGAATGTAGAATCCCCGTGTCTTTAGACCGGGGAGTGTCAATTCTGTAATAACTTTTGTGCGTAGGTTTAAAGAATCCATAGCAAATTAATGTAAATTAATCAAGCGATAAGTTAATTATATATCAGAACTAGCGGAAAAATTTATTCTAGCTGAACCGTCCCTGTTCCCTATTCCCTGGTAAAATATTTCAACATCTTTGAAAATACGTTACCATGACTACTGAAAATACCACAGGTGCTGATGCTATTGATAGAGCGATATCAAGGGGAATTGATTTTGATGGTTCTCCTATTCCCATAGTTAAATTAGACCTATATGAACAAGTTATGGGTTTAGAATCAAGCAGACAACGCAGCGGTGTATCCAATACCATGCGTTCTCGCATTGTTCGGATTGGTGCTAAACATATTCCCCAAACTGAACTTGATCAAAAGCTAGTTGCTGCTGGTTTTGCACCTTTAAAAGAAAAGGAAATTGCTTTTTTCTACGGTGGTAAATAAAAGACAAAGAATTCCGTGCAAAAGTCAGATCCCCGACTTCTTAGAGAAGTCGGGGATCTGGTGGTTTATAGTAAACCTAAAGATATCTAGAATAAATTTAAGTTCTCATCAAAAATGCTGCTAATTTATAAATAATTGGTTAAGCTACAAAGATTTTTAGATCAAGAAACCAAGTCAACCAGGTATTTATCGTCATATCAACATTCACGTTTTGTGGGGTTCTGGTAATGGATATTACGACGCTGTTAATTGTTTGGTTAGTCACGGCTGTTAGCTTGTGGATTATTAGTAAATTACCTTTAGGAGTGGAAATTGATACTCCAGAAAAGGCAATTTTTTCCGCCGCAGTTTTAGGTATTATTACAGCACTAGTTAAGCCAGTTCTCAAAGTTTTATTTGTGATACCAAATTTAGCCACCTTTGACTTATTATCTGGTATCTTCACTTTCATGATTGCTGTTGCTTGTTTTAGTATTGCTGCTTGGTTAGTAGATGGTTTCCGGTTACGTTATGGCATTTGGAGCGCAATTTTAGGTGCTTTTGCGCTTACTCTTGTCAATAACATTATCTACAAATTATTAGGTGTTTAATTGGTAATTGGTAATTGGTGATTGGTAATTGGTGATTGGTGATTGGTAATTGGTAATTGGTAATTGCTTACTATCACCTATTCGTTATATTATCAATACGAATCCCAAAAATCAATCTGGGATTAATCTCTGCAAAATCTGTTTCAAAACTATCCCAGTCCAATCAATATCGGCTGCCGTTGTCTGTTTCCCTAAAGTTAATCTAATTCCACATAAAGCCGCTGTTTGAGAATATCCCATTGCTAATAAAATGGGACTAGGGCTTAATTTTCCACTATTGCAAGCCGCACCTGCACTAATACCAATTCCGGCTAAATTTAACTGTCTTACCAAAGTTTTGCCGCTAATTTTTTCCCCGTCTGCTGGTTTTAAATAAAAACTGAGATGATGGGGTAAACGATGAATTTTGTCACCTGTGGGCATTAAACCGGGAACATCTGCTAGAATGGCAAAGAGGCGATCGCGCAATAGGATTAATCTCCCTGTTTCCGTCTCCAATTCCTGGGCTGCTAACTCCGCAGCTACTCCAAATCCAGCAATAGCGGGCGTTGCTTGCGTCCCTGAACGCAGTCCGTTCTCCTGTCCACCCCCACCCAGTAGCGGCATTAATTCCACTCCAGTCCGCACATATAACGCCCCTGCACCCAAACCGCCATAGATTTTATGACTGGATAGACTCAATAAATCTACGGGTAAAGTCTGCACATCTAGCGATAAACGTCCAGCAACTTGCACTGCATCTGTGTGAAATAAAGCGCCGTGTGTTTTTGTGATTTTCCCCAATTCAGCAATTGGTTGAACTGTTCCTATTTCACTTTGTCCATAAATCACAGATACCAACACGGTGTTATCTCGTAAAGCTGCTTTTAAGTCTTCGGGGTTGACTCTTCCTTGATGATTTACACCTAAACGGGTAATTTCCCAACCCCAATTTTCTAACATTTTCGCCGGTTCTGAAATGGCGGAATGTTCTACACTGGAAATGATCATATGTTGGGGAGTAGTGTAACATCGTGCCACTCCCATAATCGCTAAATTATCCGCTTCTGTTCCCCCAGACGTGAAAATAATAGATTCGGGAACTGCGTTAATTAATCCTGCAACTTGGATTCTGGCTGTTTCCACAACCAAGGCGGCACGGTTGCCCCATTCATGTAAACTGGAAGGATTACCCCACTGTTGTGTTAAGATTTTTTGGATAATTGCGATCGCTTCTGGACGAGTTGGGGTAGTTGCACTGTAATCTAGATATATTTGCATAAAAATTAATAAATAAGAGTTTCGCGCAGAGACGCAAAGGGGCAAAGACGCAAAGGAAGAAAGAAGTTAATGCAGGGTGTGATATAAATACATTAAAATCGCTGTAATTTACTTTGATCAGATTACTGTGTTTATTTTCCCACAAATCCGCTATTTTTCTTATATCTTTTTATTGCTATTCACTTTAGGTGGTTGTCAACAAGTGCAATCATCAAATCAGCGTTTAGCACCTTTACCTCAAGATTCTTTAATTCAAGTTTACTTCAATAATTCCCAATCTTCGGAATATCAAGAGACTTATCGTCAGCAAACCCGCTTGGGGGATGATTTAGAAAAGCAGATTGTTGACACTATTTCCCAAGCTAAATCTACTGTGGATATAGCTGTCCAAGAGTTACGTTTACCAAAAGTTGCTCAAATATTAGCACAAAAACAAAAGGATGGCGTAAAAATAAGGTTGATTTTAGAAAGTAATTATTCTCGGACTTGGAGTAGTTTTACTGCTGCGGAAATAACTAGGTTAGGAAAAAAAGAACAGGAACGATATCAAGAATTTCGGAAATTTGTGGATATTAATCAAGATCATCAAATCACACCGGAGGAAATTAGTCAACGGGATGGTTTAGCTATTGTTCAAAATGCCAATATTCCTTGGATTGATGATACTGCTGATGGTTCAAAGGGTAGCAGTTTAATGCACCATAAGTTTGTCATTGTTGATCATCGGTTTGTGATTATTACTTCTGCCAATTTTACTTTGAGTGATACGTCTGGAGATTTTAGTAATTCTAGTAGTTTAGGAAATGCCAATAATTTACTAAAAATTGATAGTTCTGAATTAGCAAGTTTACTCACGGAAGAATTTAATATTATGTGGGGTGACGGAATAGGAGGAAAACTAGATAGTAAATTTGGTGTTAAGAAACCTGTTCGTAACCCACAAACAATCATATTAGGTAAAAGCAAAATCACAGTTCATTTTTCTCCAACTTCTCCCACTCAACCTGGGAGTATTAGCAGTAATGGATTAATTGCTAAAACTTTATCTAAAAGTACAAAAACTGTTGATTTAGCATTATTTGTATTTTCAGATCAACAACTTGCCAATATTCTTGAAGAACGTCATCATCAAAATGTGCAAATTCGGGCTTTAATTGCACCACAATTTGCCTATCGTCCCTACAGTGAAGCGTTAGATATGATGGGATTTGCTTTAAGTGATAACTGTAAATATGAAGTTGATAACCGTCCTTGGAAAAATCCCATTTCTACTGTGGGAGTGCCAATTTTACCTAAAGGAGATTTATTACATGATAAATTTGCAGTTATTGATAACAAAACTGTTATTACAGGTTCACATAATTGGTCAGAAGCAGCAAATAATAGCAATGATGAAACATTAATAGTGATTGAAAATCCTACAGTTGCGAATCATTTTCAAAGAGAATTTGACCGCCTTTATGGTAAAATAAAACCCGGTTTACCAGCAAATATTAAATCTAAAATTGATACGGAAGTTAAAAAATGTCCCCAAATTAAACAACCATCATCTTTCGTAAATTCGATTAACACTAAAATTAATCTCAATACAGCAAGTCAAGCAGAACTAGAAACTCTGCCTGGTGTGGGTAAGAAGTTAGCCCAAAGGATAATTATAGCGCGTCAACAGCAAAAATTTACTTCTTTACAAGATGTTGATAAAGTACCAGGAATTAGTGATAAGATTTTAGCAAAATGGGAGGGAATGATAATATTAACCTCAGATTAACGCATATACGGATAATTGTGTTACCATTAATGATATGATGGTAGAGAAAACGGGTTAGTATTTTAGTAAATGCCTTAAAGTTAAAATATTGCTAGGAGAACTTATGAAATTTTACGATAAATTGAATGGGGCGATCGCTCAAAATCAGAGTTTACTATTTGTAGGACTAGATCCTAATCCAGAAATGCTCCCTGAACGATATTCCCAGAAATCAGATCCCAAAAGTATGATTGATAGTCTGTGGGATTGGTTAGAATTTACTATTTCCCAAACCAGTGATTTAGTATGTGCCTATAAACCAACTCTGGGATTTTACGCAGCTTTAGGTATTCCGGGATGGGAATTATTAGAAAAAACTTTAAAAGCTATTCCTGCCCACATTCCGATTATATTAGATGCCAAACATAGCGATCTTAATACTAGTACAATTTTCGCTAAAACTGTTTTTGAAGAATGGCAAATTGATGCGATTACACTGAGTCCTTATGCAGGACAAGATCACGTAGCACCCTTTTTAGTTTATCCCGATAAAGCCGTTTTTATTTTGTGTACAACTTCTAATCCAGGTGCGGCAATTTTACAGCAATATCCTACAGCGGAATCCCCTTTTTATTTACAAGTAGTCAAAGAAGCAAAAAATTGGGGAACACCTGAACAACTGGGTTTAGAAGTAGGAACTATTCAACCAGATATTTTAGCAAAAATTCGCAAAGAAGCACCAGAAAGAGTAATTTTAGCCCGCAGTATTTGGTCTGAAGGTGGTAATCTTAAAAATTTGCTATCAGCGGGATTAAATTATAATGGTGATGGGTTACTTCTTCCCGTTTCTCAAGATATGTTAGGGAGTGAAAATCTATGTACACAACTGCAATCTTTAAGGGCGGAAATTAATCATCTCAGAACTGAAATTTCCCAAGAAAACTCCACTTGTTCCGTCTGGTTTTCCGATGTTTGTTTGTTAAATAAACACCCGCTTTTAGATTTAATTTTACAACTTTATGACATTGGTTGTATCATGTTTGGTGAATTTGTCCAAGCTTCTGGTGCTACCTTTCCCTATTATATAGACCTCCGCAAAATCATTTCCAATCCCCAAATATTTCATCAGATAGTAATTGCTTATGCAGGGATTCTTAAAGACCTAACTTATGATAGAATAGCCGGTATTCCTTATGGTTCTTTACCTACTGCTACTGGATTATCATTACATCTAAATTCCCCGATGATTTTTCCCCGCAAAGAAGTAAAAGCACACGGAACCCGCAAGGTAATAGAAGGTAATTTTAATCCTGGAGAAGTTGTTGTCATTGTTGATGATATTTTGATCAGTGGTAAAAGCGTAATGGAAGGAGCAGAAAAGTTAAAATATGCAGGATTAAATGTCAATGATATTGTAGTATTTATGGACCATGAACAAGGTGTAAAAGACAGATTGCGAGAAAATGGTTATCAAGCACACGCAGTTTTAACAATTTCTGAAATTACAGAAACTTTATATGCAGCAGGACGTATTAGTGAGGAACAATTTAAAACTTTATCTGAAATAAATTAGACATTTATTCTCAAGATAGTGATACAAAAATAATTCAATAATTAGGATTTTGTAGTAAACTGTTTATTAGTTTGACTAGGGATTTGATTGATGATTCCTACTATTTCCACTATTCCCCTTTTTCAACTTGCTTCTGGTGAGTTTCTTTCTCTTCAAGTATATAAATTTGTTGGTGCTAAATCTGGTAAAAAAGTATATATCCAATCTAACTTACACGGTGCGGAAATTGTTGGTAATGCTGTCATTTACCAAATTATTGATTTCTTAACGACATTAAATAATACTCAGATAATAGGAGAAATTTGGCTTGTACCTGTTTGTAATCCCTTAGCTGTTAACCAACGAACTCATAATTTTTCAACAGGTAGATTCAATGTTTACGATAGTCAAAATTGGAATAGAATTTTTTGGGATTATGAAAAAAAACATGATGATATAGAAGAATTTGCTCGTTCTCAAATTGGTTTAGATATAGATACAATTAAATATAACTTTTCCCAAAAAATTCAAACTAGTTTCAATAGTCTTTTAGATAAAATAAATGCCCCTAGCAGTGTCCAATTAACTGATAAATATCGTTATAAGCTGCAATCTCTGTATTTAGATGCAGACTACGTAATTGATTTACATAGTCACACTGGAGAAGGAATAGAATACCTTTATTATTTCCGAAATCGAGAAGATAGTGCTAATTTATTTCTTCTAGATTATAGCATTTTATTCGATGAATATGATGGTGATGCTTTTGATGAATCATTTATCAAACCCTGGTTAGCTTTAGAGAATGCTTTGTTAAAATTAACCGGACAAAAAATGAGATTTGATAAAGAAGCATGGACATTAGAATTAGGAACGGGAATGCAAATGAATGCAGATTCAGTAACTAAAGGAGTGAGCGGAATTAAAAATTATTTAACTCAAAAAAGTATTTTAGAAATACAGGATTTAACCCAATCAAAAACTATATATCATCAAACAAATTTTCGTTCACTTAGTCAACTAAAAAAATATTGGAGTCCCGTAGGAGGAATGATTTTATCTAAAGCTGCATTAGGTACTTCAGTAAATCAGGGAGATTTGCTATATCAAGTTCTGACATTCAATAAAATCGGTGAATTACCCACAACTATTCATGTTTATGCTGAGAAAACAGGCTTGGTTTATGATATATCAATAAATAACTCTGTTAACGAGGGAGAATTTGTATTAGCGACCATGTAGTTTGTCATGGAAAACATTTAACACAGAATTATTAAATCTATTAATTCATCTGCGTTTATTTGCGTTTATCTGCGTTCAAATGTTGATTCTTAAAAATGAAATTACCATTCGTCCTATGAAAGATGATATCCATGATTATCAATTAATAGAAAAATGGCGTAGTGATGAAAAAGTATTACAATTTTATGGTGGTACAGATAATCCTTATGATTTAGAAAAAGTAATAGAAACTTATCAACCTAGAATCAAAGGAGAAGAATCTCTAATTTACTGTATTTTCTCTTATCAAAATCGAGAAATCGGTTATTTACAATATTATGATTTGGATAAATTACCAGAAAATATCAGACAAATGTATTGTCTAGAAAAAACGGCGTTGCTGAATTGAGGGATGAAAAGCAAAAATTCCATGTCTGAAACTCTTAAACTTTGCGCCTTTGCGCCTTTGTGTGAGGCAAATTCATACTTTCATTCACCAATGCCGAAAAAACAGATATTCTAAAACCTGAACGATGAACTGGATTTCCCCCCTTCTTTGTCAGGGAATCCTCTATTTTATTGAGTATTTATACTTATTTTCCCAACCGGCTGTTTTTTAGCCAGAGGTAATGGCTAGAAAATAGTTATTTTGTACTATATTTTGAATTCCAAAATCAGGTTTGTAACGTTTTGTTACGCAATCAACATTTATGAACATAGTCCGTACCATACTTAATTATACAATTTAACTGTTACTCAATTCAAGTATTTACTTCTACGAAGGCATTCATTTAATAAATACCAAGAATTAAGGGGGTTAACTGCAAATTTCTTCTATCGGGTTGCCTAGGGATGGAATTTATTGGCCAATTTACAAATTAATGAAAAAGTTCCGTAAATTTTTCAGTCTGAATAGGAGCGATCGCGTGCTTCTGTTTAAGAGGTTGTTTGAAAAGTATTATATCAAACCAGTAATCTCCAAAAACCTAACCCCCCTACCCCCCTTCCCTGCAAGGGAATGGGGGTTTTAAAGCCTCTCCCCTTGCAGGGGAGAGGTTTGGAGAGGGGTCAGTAGCAGTGTTAACACTTTTAGATAATACCTTAGTTGCTCGTCTCCGTCCTGAATTTGCTTTACCTATTTTAGGAAAGGCGGTTTCGGGTGCTGTTATCCTCAAAAGTCAACGAGGAGAAGCAGAGGAAACTGCAAAAGCATTATTACAAGATTTCGACAATTTAATGAATTTTAATAGTGAGGACAATCACCATGATACCAGTAGCTAGAACTGCCAACATCCTGATTACCGAAGTAGATAATGAAGTGATGATTTATGACCGTGAAAGGGATGCCTGTCATTGTCTCAATCCCATCGCAACGAAGGTCTATTATTATGCTGATGGTCGGAATACAGTCGATGATATTGCTACTTTTTTAGAACAAGAACTGGAATTATCTGAGGATTTAGATATTCGCGGGTTGGTCTGGTTAGCGTTAGAAGAGTTAGAAAAATGTGATCTAATTAAAGAATATCTCAGAGAACCGCTTCCTAATGTACTGAAAATGTCTCGACGCAAGGTATTAGGAAAAACTACCAAGTTGGCAGGAGCAGCAGCAATTGGGGTTTTGTTTCCGATGATTCAGTCGGTAATTGCTCCAAAACTAGTAATGGCAGCATCAGGTGGAGGCCCAACACCAACACCAACTCCAACAGACCCAACACCAACACCAACTCCAACTCCAACACCAACTCCAACTCCAACTCCAACTCCAAATTAATTTTTGCTTGGTTTAATCCTATTCCTAATCATCAAACACAAACTTGGCAATGGATACTGGCATTAACAGTTATGGTAGATGCCAGTATTCTGGGTTGGCATTCTCAAAAGCAACCCATTTTTGACTTTAATCGCCTCAAAGAAGGAAATCGTTGGAAAAAAGGCTGGTTAAAAAATAGCCCCTATGATTTACAAAAAGGTTCTTATTTTATTGTCTTTTTCAGTCAAACCTGTGGCTACTGTAAGCGATTGGTTCCTTTTCTCAATATGATGCAAACACAGAAAAGTTTGCCCCAAGTGTTGGGAATTTTATCAATAAATGATGAAGAAATAGAAACCTTTAAAATGGAACAAAGAGCGCGATTTCCTGTTATTTCAATGGATAAGTTGCTATTTCGATACATGGCAGATACTTTTCCTACAGCCGCATTAATAGAAAATGGTCAAATTGTCAGTAAATGGATAGGGAAAATTCCGCCAGAGTTTCTCGATAAAATTAAACAATCCTATGAAGTCGCAATCTTAGGGAAATCCAGCACAGTTAAACAACCAGAATATGCGACCGTAGGAACATCTCAATCCTCTAATATTGCTACTTTTCCAGAGTCTTCTATTACCACTCCTAAAAAATTCTCAGAGAGTAATATTTTTCAGCGTTTTAAAAATAAATCCATCGAGATAGATAGAAGAGATAATCTTTCGGGCGAAGAGTTTTATGCAGACTATTATGCTAAAAGTAAACCCGTGATTATCACCAATATGATAAATCAATGGACTGCCTTATCTTTGTGGACTCCGAATTATTTAAAAGCCCATTATGGAGAGACAGAGGTTGAAATAATGGCTAATAGAAATTCAGATGATAAATATGAAATTAATATAGAAAACCATAAAACAAAAATCCAATTTGGAGATTATGTCGATATGGTAGTTAATCAAGGAGAAAATAACGACTACTATATGGTGGCTAACAATAGAAATCTGGAAACCACTCAACTAGGAAGATTATTAGAAGATATTGTCATGCCTCCTGAATATCTAGATCAGTCTAAAAGTTCTGGCAACGTCTTTTTTTGGTTTGGT
Source organism: Dolichospermum sp. UHCC 0352 (assembly GCF_009711925.1). Taxonomy (NCBI): domain Bacteria; kingdom Bacillati; phylum Cyanobacteriota; class Cyanophyceae; order Nostocales; family Aphanizomenonaceae; genus Dolichospermum; species Dolichospermum sp. UHCC 0352. The sequence goes on from NZ_VIKY01000009.1 coordinate 10,409, forward strand.
TCGGCTGGTACTATCACCCCTTTACATTATGACCGGTCTAATCTGATGATGGCACAGATATATGGACGTAAAAAATGGCAAATTATTCCGCCTATTTATACTCCTTTTTTATACAATAATGTTGGGGTTTTTAGTGAAGTTGACTGTGAAAAACCAGACTATAATAAACATCCTCTTTTTGAAGAAGTAAAGATTATAGAAGTGGTCTTAGAACCAGGAGAAATTATTTTTGTTCCAACTGGTTGGTGGCATCAAGTAAAGTCTTTAGATGTTAGTGTCTCTCTCTCTTTTACTAATTTTAGGTTTTAAAATATGAATCAAGATGACTCTAAATATCTTCTTTACAAAGATTATGAAGCTGGACTAAATAACGAATTGATGTCTATAGAGTTAGCTGTAGGTATTGCCTATCTGACTAACAGAAAGCTCATCTATTATGGAACAGTTGGAGATGACAAACAGTTGATACATATTCGAGGCGGAAATGGTCATTATGTCCCTGCGATGAGACGGGATATTATTAATAATCAAAGAATTCCAACTATATTAGATCTTTTAGAAGAACTTCCTGTTGAAACAATTGATTATAAGAGTTTTCGAGAAAATATTGAATCACCAAAATTGGCTTATCATAACAGTGATTTAAGATTAATAAATACTGTTTTTGTTCCTTCTCGTATTGAATCAGATCCTAATAAATTAGATGAATTTGCTGAAGGGAGACAAATATTTAAAGATGTTGAAGAAGATGTTTTACATTTTAAGGAATGTAATTTAGGATTTTATTCTCGATTTTTTTACACACCACCAGATTCTTTTTATTCTGTTATAGACCAGATTCGTTTTAAAGAAGTATATAAAGAATTAGCTGATAAAATATCTCAATCATTAGGTGAATTTAATGGTATTGCTCTTCGTCTTACTGATTTTAGAAAATTTTTACCTCAAAATGAAGAAACTTATAGAGAAGAAATTTTAACAACTCTTCGAGCTAACTTTTCCAATAATGAATTATTAGTGATCCTCACAGATGAATCAGAAAATAAAGATTTTTTTATGTCTATAATAACAGAATACAAAAATCATTTATTTTTAGATGAATTTATTATTAGAGAATTTGCTGATTATTTTAAAACTTTACCTTTTACTGATGAAGTAACTCTAGGACTTATTTGTAATATGGTGATGCACAATGCTAAAGATTTTATCGGTACTCCAGGCAGTAGTTTTTCGGCCATTATCCATAGATATTGGTTAAAAAAACAAATACAAAAAGGAAAATCTGTATCTGAATCACCTTTTAAATATGTCAATAAGGGTTTTGCGGGAAGTTTTAAAGATGGCATCTTTTTAGAAACCAAAGAAGGATTTTATAGCTGGAATCGTGTTGATTTACCTATTCATACAGAAACAAAATCTTGGTATCGAGAATGGGTAGAATCAGTAGTCCCACCCCCTGTAGTAACGACAAAACAAAAAAAATTTCCTGTAAATTTGCTCGTGAAAATATTGCCAATTTGGAAAAAAAGTAAGCGTATTCAGCGAAAAATAACCAATTTTAACCGAACAAAAGTAAAAGTTTTTGATGATAATCAGCCCGAAATCGAGTTACTGCTTTGCTGTGCCAGAACTCAACTCTCTTCCGAAATCAGCCAACAAATCCAAAACCTAGTTCAGCAAACCCTCGACTGGCCATACCTTATCCAAACCGCCGCCCGTCATAGTGTTCTCCCTCTCCTCTATCAAAACCTTAAAACCCTCTGTCCAGAAGCCGTCCCCAAACTCGTCCTATCCGAACTCCGCAATTTCTTTCATACCAACGCGGCTCACAACCTTTTCCGTACCCAAGAACTTCTTAAAGTTCTTAAACTATTTCAAGATAATGATATCCCTGCTATTCCTTTTAAAGGACCTGTTCTAACGGCTGCAATTTATGGTAATTTGGCTCTACGACAATTTGGCGATTTAGATATTTGGGTTGACAGCAAAGATTTTCTGACAGCGATTGACCTCCTTACTGCTCAGGGATACCAAACATCCAAAACATCATTAATACAAACAGGGCTAAGGAGACTTGCGCTATACAAACTCTATATTGAATACAATGCCCACGAGTATCCCCTCAACAGCATCGATAATCGAGTCCACATTGATATTCACAAAAGTATTACCAGCAAAAGCTTTTTCCTATTTCAACTTGATTTTGAATATCTATGGAAGCGTCTTGAGCCAATTTCTCTTTTTGGCACAGAAGTACCTAACTTGCATCCCGAAGATTTGTTGTTAATTCTCTGTGTACATGGTTCCAAACATGGCTGGGAAAGACTGGGATGGATCTGTGATGTTGCTGAGTTTGTTCTAGTCTATCAGCAGATGGAGTGGAAACTCCTAATCGAGCAAGCAAAAACCCTCGGTTGTGAACGAATGCTTTTGATGGGTCTATTGCTTGCACAACAACTTTTAGGTATTGATCTACCAGAACCCATTCATCAAAGCATTGAGGCAAATCCAACAAGTAAATTATTGGCTATGCAAGTGCGCCAGGGACTTTTTCATGACAGTTTAATTTTTGAAGCTAGTTCAAAATTTAGCTACGGTTTCAGAATGATGGAACGCCCACAGGATAAATTCCGTTATTCTGTCGGATTCATCATCAATAAGAGCTTCATACCTATCCTTATAGCCATTAGAGATTTTATTATAAAGTTGAAGCAAATTTAGATCCTCTGTATTCAGGATATTATCTCAAGCTTGGCTTTAAAACCCACATTCCGCACTTCATTTTGTAATATACTAAACACGGGTGAGATTTAAACTTTTGCCAAATGATAAAGAACCCAGATGTGTAGGGGTTTAGCAGTGCTAAACCCCTACGTTTAGAATCAAACAATCAAGCCGTTTTGAGTATACATCAAGATTACCAATATCGGGCTAATAATGGTCAGATAGCGATTCCTAGGTCGCGCTTCGCGATCGCATTACCACCAGGAAAAATCAGGATTAATACTTAATAAAACTATCCTAATTTGGTGACATTTTTGAAGCATAAATATGTGACATTTTGAAGTGCGGAATGCCGATTATTATATATTTAAACATACCATGAATTAATCTCTTTCTTCTTGTTTAAGATTTACCAACGTCGGTTATAATACCACCAAATGCAAATTATGTCTAGTATCTGCTTGCAAATAACGTTGTTGAAGTGGTTGCCATTCTTGCCATAATTGATAACGATTTGCGGCTAATAGGGTCGTTAACCCACGTAATTGAGTATCCAGTTCTGATTTGAATATATTTTCTAACCATTCATGTAAAACCATATTATCTTGCATCATTCCCAAGATTTCTTGGATGCTTTTAATATCATGAAGATGTGCGGTAAAAGACTCACCATATAATTCAGTAAATAACTCCATTTGGTAGCGGAGACCTTTGGCTTGTTTCCGTAAACTATGCAAAGTTTTACCTTCTATTTTCAGATGTTCTTCTAATTGCTTGGGTGTCCATTTTGTTTGCACTACTATTTCTGATTTAACAATTTTAGTCCCAATTAACCATCCTGGATGTAAGCAAAATTCACTAACTTCTGGTGAGAGTAAATCTGGTAACACATGATAAATTGGTACTGATGAAAAACTTTGATAACTGGGATTTTTTAACCAATGTTCACATTCATTTTTAAAAGATTTATAAACTTCATCTTGAAATATATTCTGCACATGAGAAACGGCAATTTCTCGTTGTTTATGCAATTCCTTAAAAGCGGTTTCTAGAGATTTTTGTTCTTTTTCAAGTAAATGCGGTTTGTAATTCTTTTCCAGAATTTCTGCAAGCACATCTAAATCTCTGAGACCACCCAAAATTCTAGCAAGTTTACCAATATTTTTATCACTAACTAATTTTGGTAAAAATAAATATCTCTCGAATCTACTAACAGCAGTTCGTAAGCGCCGCATTCCCACACGCATTTGGTGGAGTGGTTCTGGATCTTCGTCTTTTTTAACTGCTTTTTCCCATTTTATGGTTTTTTCAAAATGGTTTTCAATGGCTTGATGTGCAGTTTCACCAAGAGTTTTGATAGATGTTTCTGAAGGAATTTTCATAAATAAAAAAAATTAGCAATATAGCAATCCCAAATAAGATACAGGTATTTCTCTTCCCTCTCTTCCTCTGCGCTCTCTGCGTCTCTGTGGTTCGTTACCTCCATTTCCCGTAAGGGATACACAAATCAAATAGAATTGCTCATAATATCTAAAGATTAGTGGAAATAGCTTGTACCGGACAAGTAGGAATACATTGTTCGCAAACAATACAGCGTGATCGCACAAAAGTGAGTTTATATGTCTCTGGATTAATAGCCAAGGCTTCAGTCGGACAAACCCCCGTACATAAACCACAGTGAACGCATACATCCTCATCAATGATAATTTCACCTAAACCCAGGGAAACATGAATATGTTGCGATCGCATCCATTCAATTGCTGCATCTAACTGATCAATGTCTCCCAATAATTCTACTACCAGTTTACCAATTTGATTCGGGGCAACTTGGGCGCGAATAATATTCGCAGCGACATTAAAATCCTTTGCTAGTCGGTAGGTAACAGGCATTTGAATCGCCCGTTTGGGAAAAGTCAGGGTAACTCTTTTTTTCATTATGTGAGAAAACAGTAAGATGAACTAAGTTAATAAGTCTTAATAAATTGATTATGAGTACCCAAGCCCCTGTAAATTCTAGTAACCGCATCAAAAACTTCTTAATTGCCATTGTAGCGATCGCTTTGGGAGTTGCCCTCTTCCTGGGACTTAAAACTGATTCTACCTCAGTTTCCCTGGCGGAATTGGGTAAAACTGCTATTCCCTTAGAAGTAGCCCTCAGCAACGGAAAACCTTCTCTAGTCGAGTTTTATGCCGATTGGTGTACAGTTTGTCAGAAAATGACTCCCGACATGGCCAAACTCAGAGAAAAGTACAATAACAACCTGAATTTTGTGATGTTGAATGTTGATAATACCAAATGGTTGCCAGAAATGCTCAAATATCGAGTAGATGGCATTCCGCACTTTGTATTTTTGGGTAAACAAGGAGAAACCATCGCTGAAACCATTGGTGATATTCCCCGCACCATTATGGCTAGTAATTTAGAAGCTTTAATTACTGGTTCTACCCTTCCCCATATTCAAGGTAATGGTAAAACTTCGCAATTTTCCGCCTCAGTCGCCACAGATGGAAATCAAGATGATCCTCGCAGTCATGGTAGCCAAGTTGTAAATTAGATGATTGGGGATTGGTAAAAAGTTATTAATTTATTATTTGTCAGAATCAGGATTTTCAAGATTTAAGGATGTCCAGGATGAAGTTTTTTAATTATTATTTATGATCAGATCATATTAATATGATTGATTAATTTCCAATTACAAATCCTGTAAATCCTCTAATCCTATAAATCCTGATTCAGACTTGCTATCTTCAAAGTAAGATAGTGTATGATTGTCTTTTTTCTCAAAATTTACTATGGCTACAATTAACGACAACTACCTGAAACTCAAAGCTGGTTATCTGTTTCCAGAAATTGCGCGTCGGGTAAATGCTTTTGCACAAGCTAACCCTGATGCTAAAATCATTCGCTTGGGGATTGGTGATGTCACCGAACCCTTACCAGAAGCCTGTCGCACAGCCATGATTAAAGCTGTAGAAGATATGGGCGATCGCTCATCTTTTAAAGGATATGGCCCAGAACAAGGTTATGCTTGGTTAAGGGAGAAAATAGCTACCCACGACTTCCAGGCACGGGGAGCAGCCATAGAAGCCGATGAAATCTTCATTTCCGACGGTTCTAAGTGCGATTCCGGCAACATTCTCGATATTTTTGGCAAAAATAACATTATCGCCGTTACAGACCCAGTATACCCCGTTTACGTAGATACCAACGTCATGGCGGGTAATACGGGAGATGCTAATGAAAAAGGTGAATATGGTGGTTTAGTTTATTTACCTGTCACTGCTGAAAACAATTTTACTGCTGAAATTCCTAGCCAAAAAGTTGATTTAATTTATCTTTGCTTTCCTAATAATCCCACAGGTGCAACTGCTACGAAAGAACATTTGCAAGCATGGGTAAATTATGCCAAAGCCAACGGTTCAATTATCTTTTTTGATGCTGCTTACGAAGCATTTATTACTGATCCTACCTTACCTCATTCTATTTTTGAAATAGAAGGTGCGAGAGATTGTGCCATTGAATTCCGTTCTTTCTCTAAAAATGCTGGTTTTACCGGAACTCGTTGCGCTTTAACTGTTGTTCCCAAAACCCTCACCGCTAAAGCCGCTGATGGTTCTAATGTCGAACTTTGGAAACTCTGGAATCGTCGTCAATCTACCAAATTTAACGGTGTTTCTTATATTATTCAACGGGGTGCAGAAGCGGTTTATTCAGAAGCAGGGCAAGCACAAATTAAAGCTTTGGTAAGTTTCTATTTAGAAAACGCCAAAATTATCAGAGAAGAACTCATAAATGCTGGTTTAAATGTTTATGGTGGCGTAAATGCACCTTATGTATGGGTGCAAACTCCTCATGGTTTATCTAGTTGGGAATTTTTCGATAAGTTATTAGAAACTGTGAATGTTGTGGGAACTCCCGGTTCTGGTTTTGGTGCTGCGGGTGAAGGTTATTTCCGCATTTCTGCCTTTAATAGTCGGGAAAATGTGGAAGAAGCCATGAAACGGATTACGGCTAAGTTTAAGGTGTAGAATATTGTGGTGGGTAATTCCCACCCTAAATGAATTATGATTAAGTTAGCGGTGATGCCGTGTTAACGGTATAATTCCAATATGTAATATTTCTCAAGGAAGAAAATTAACATGAAGTTACTACAAGTTCAAGTACCCGATTTCCGCGTTTTGAAAGATGTTGATATTAAGTTTGATAGAAGGTTTGTCCCTAATATCTTTCCTTTAGGAAGTCTCAATGGAGGTGGTAAAAGTACACTTTTACAATTAGTCTTTGTGTTATTACATTGCTGCACAAATCCAGAAAGAAAGGTTTTTATAAAAAATCTACTACATGGGTTTACACTTAATGATGATTCTAGTGATAGAGTATTAGCTATTATCAAGATTTGGGATGGTGAAAAAGAAGTTGAAATTAAATTTCTAGCTTGTCATAATACTTATATTGAGAATATATTAAAACAAGATCATGAATACAAAAATAATGAAGATTGGAAATTATCTAATTTTCATGAAATAGAGAATATTAATAATAAAATTTCAAAAATAGAACAAGATATTGAACAGCTAGAAAAAGCAATTAATAAACTAGAACTTTACAATCAAACAATAGAAGACGATAAGATTAAGCGCCTACGATATCAATTAATAAGGCGTGAGTTAATTGATGCTGAAGTAATACCGTCTAGACCAAGAATCTCAGCAATTGAAGAATTCAAAGAACAAGTCGAAGAAATGCTTGATATATCTAAAATAAATCTTGATGAATTGTATCAAGATAAACAAAAAATAGAGCTTATAGTGCAAAGCATATATAGATATTTACATAATAATAATATAAGATATATATGTAATTATTCGTCTGGTATTGATACCCAAGAAAATGAATTTGTATTATGCCAAATTGGTAATAATTTAGATATAGATAAAGCAGAAGCATGGTTAGATGAAATATCAAACAAAATATTCTTAGCTGCTCCTATTAGTCAAGTTTTTCTATTTACTTCTCAAACGTCCAGAAGATTATTATTTCAACAAAATAGTGATAGAGAATATGATTTAGAGTTAAAGTGGTCTAAATCGAAACTACCGGGATTTTTCACTTATGATTTTGCTCCAGTAGACCTATTAGTTAAAGCATTCACAAGTGCTAGAGATGAAGACTTCAGAGATGCTATTGAAACTGAAGGTGAGTATGGTAAGCGATATAAAGCATTATTAGATGATTTGAATTTATTTTTGGTTAATAAAAAAGTAAATATTTCTAAAGACTTCTCCAAAATCACCTTCAAGTTAGATACCAATAATGAAAATATTGAACTTTATCCTGAAGATTTAAGTCATGGTGAATTAAAAAGATTGAGTATTTATATGTGGATAAAGTATAATAAAATTGAAAATTCTATTGTTCTCATGGATGAAATTGAAATAGCACTTCATCCAGATTGGCAATATCGAATAATTGCAGATTTAGAGCAATGGTCTCCTAGTAATCAATATATTCTGGCAACTCACTCCCATGAATTATGTCAGGCACTTACACCTGGCCATGTCAGGGAACTAGAACCAAAACTTATCAAATTAGATAATAATATTTCACTATGAATACTTATCAGGAAATACTCATACAACATTGTAAAAAAATTCTTGGAGATAGAAGAATTAGGAATAAAATTGTTGTTTTATGTGAAGGTCAAGGCAGCATTTTAGATGATAAAACAGTAGCAAATTATGGAAAAATGGAGCAGTGGCACGATGCCTATTTTTATAGAAAATGCGTTCCAAGTACATGGACAACATATATACCCATATTTTTTAATTGTAAAGGTAGAGCAGATGTTATACAGACTTATTTTAAGCTTTTGGAGTTGCATGAAGAAGATGTTCAACAATCTTACTTAAATCCAAATAAATTGTTTGCTATTGTTGATATAGATTTAAGATCACATAATATTGATAATTACGATTTCTCTAATACGGAGGAAATTTTCTTAAATCTTTATCAGCAAGGTCAAGTTAATGAAGAAAATACCAGAAATCATCGCATTTGGGTAACAGGATTAATTCACAAAGAATCATATTTTATGATACCTGAACTGCAAGAAGTCTTTAACAATTCAATATATTCTCCACAGTATAATGGTAAAAAAGTTATTCTTGAAGATATTTATATTACTATGGCAGATGCTATTATTAATAGTAATGACTTAGAAAATAACTTGTCAAAGGTCTCTAATCGCATTAATCATTGCTCAGGATTAGATTGTACAGATTTAGAAAAGTTACGTAATTCATGGAAAGAACAGTTTGAAAATTCTTCAGATGAAACACGCAAAAATGAGTTAATTTATGCTTTATTAATGCTTAAAAAAGTCAAAGATTATAAAACAGAAGAGGATTATTGGGAAGCAATTAAACCACCAAGTGATTGGACCATTACAGAGGTGGCATTTAGGGATCACTTATTGCTGGAAATAGCTAAATTTTACTCAGAACAGAGTAATTGTGCTAAATATCATATTCCTGCTTTTATGCAATTTTTAAAACAGGTTTCTACTTTGAATTAATTTCACCCTATTCTCTCCTTTCCCCCGCAGTTCTAATCAATTCCCCTATCAAAGCCACAATAGCAGTCGTAGAAATTAACATCACACTTAAAGCATTAATATCAGGTTTGACTCCGGTTCTAATACGGCTAAAAATTTCTATTGGTAAGGTATTAGTCCCACTTCCCGCAGTAAAACTAGCAATTAAAAAATCATCCAAACTTAACACAAATGCCAATAAACACCCAGAAATGATTCCCGGCATTAATTGCGGTAATAAAACTAAAATAAAGGCTTGTATGGGGGTTGCACCTAAATCTAATGCTGCTTCTTCCAAATGAGGATTAATATTATTCATGCGCGAAGAAACCACCAAACCCACATAGGATAGACAAAAAACAATATGGGCAGCGATAATAGTCCATATACTCAAAGGAATAGCAAAAGCCGCTAAACATACGAGTGTCGAAACAGCGATCGCAATATCAGGAATTAATAAGGGTAAATAGGCAATTCCCTGATATAATTTCTTACCAGGAAAATCATAACGTGCCAACCCCACAGCCATCAATGTTCCCAAGACAGCGGAAACTCCTACTGCACAAAAAGCCACCAACAAACTATTATATAACCCGGATAAAATCCGTTCGTCATTAAATAGTCTTCCATACCATTCTAAGGTAAATCCTTGCCATTTAGCGCTGTAAGGTGACTGATTAAAACTATAAAAAGCCAGTACCAAAATAGGTAAGTACATAAACACAAATATAACTAGTGCAAAAACTGCCTGCCAGGAAACACGCGGTTTATTTATTTGTTTGTATATATTCATTTTACTCAATATATGCAACTATTTATTTATCGTTATATATTATACTTATTTTTGTCTTTTAAGTCAAGTTCAAAATCCCAAATATAACAATTATATTTTGTCTAATTTATTTCTTAAGGATCAGACATTGACATTACCTCAGATAGACAAAATATATCAAATATAAAGCATAAGATTTGGTAGTACAATCATGAATAAGGGCGGTTTTTTTTACTTTTAGCTATTTCCTGTTAGCTATTCAATTTATTTTCAAATAACTGGAAATAGAAATCGGATATTTTAGGAGATTGATCATGAAAATTGCTCAAATCGCTCCACTGTGGGAGAGAGTACCACCACCAGCTTATGGTGGAATAGAATTGGTAGTGGGGTTATTAACTGATGAATTAGTCCGTCGAGGACATGAAGTGACATTATTTGCATCAGGAGATTCTTTAACTTTAGCCAAATTAATATCAGTTCATCCCCGCGCTTTAAGGCTAGATTCTACTATCAGAGATTCAAGTATTTATGAATTTCTACAAATAGCATCAGTCTATGAAAAAGCCGCAGATTTCGATATTATTCATTCCCACATGGGAGTCGCAACATTAACATCTGCAAACCTGGTAACAACTCCTACGGTGCATACCTTACATGGCATTTTCACACCAGACAATGAAAAAATATTTAAACATTGTCGAAAACAGCCTTATATTAGTATCTCTAATTCTCAGAAAGAACCCAGATTAGGATTAAATTATGTAGACACTGTTTATAATGGCATTGATGTTAGTAGTTATGAATTTTATCCTCAACCAACAGAACCATCTTATTTAGCTTTTTTAGGCAGAATGTCTCCAGAAAAAGGACCACATTTAGCAATTGAAATTGCTAAAAAAACTGGTCGGAAGTTAAAACTTGCAGGTAAGGTAGATTTGGTAGATTGGGAATATTTTGAACAAAAAGTTAAACCGCATATTGATGGTCAGCAAATTGAATATTTAGGTGAAGCCAATCATCTCCAAAAAAATGCCCTTATGGGTGGTGCTTATGCAACTTTATTCCCAATTACTTGGCGAGAACCTTTTGGTTTAGTCATGGTAGAATCAATGGCATCAGGTACGCCTGTAATTGCCATGCGAATGGGTTCAACAGCAGAAGTGATTGTTAACGGGGAAACAGGTTTTCTCTGTGATAATGTCGAAGAATGTATTAATGCTATTGATCAAGTCAGGAGTTTAAATCGTTACGCTTGTCGTCAATATGTGGAAGAACATTTTAGTGTTCAGCAAATGACTGATGGTTATGAAGCAGTTTATCAAAAGCTAATTGCAGAAAAATTAGCGCGACAAAATGGTTTTTCTCGCACTGCTTTAGTGAGTTAGTAGGGGTGGGGTTTCCCCACCCAGAGAACTTCTTTCTAACTGCCTTTCTTACTCCTGACTCCTGACTCCTGACTCCTGACTCCTGCTATAAACACCTTTCTGATGTCTAACTTCAACTACTGTATGCACATTCCCACGAGGGGTAAAATCTGTTTTCACGGTGACTTCTAAAGGATCACAAGCAGCGACAAAATCATCTAAAATTTGATTGGCTGTTTCTTCATGGGAGATATAGCGATCGCGGTAGCTGTTAATATAAAGCTTGAGTGCTTTCAACTCTACTACCTTTTCATCTGGAATGTATGTAATATAAATAGTCGCAAAGTCAGGATAACCGGAAAAAGGACATTTACAAGTAAATTCCGGTAAAGTAATATTAACGTCATAGCGTCTGCCAATGCGGGGGTTAGGAAATGTAATTAATTTCCCTTCCGCAATTTCGCGTTCACCATATTTCATTTCTGGACTTGCTGGAGATACAGTTTCAGGTGCAAGGTTACTCATTATGTTAATAAAAAGAAATGCAGAGATTGACAATTATTAACTTAACAGTTTTTAACATTTCTCCCCAGCTTCATGAGTTACCTACTCAATTTCTTTTTCCCAATCTGGACAACTTTCATCATCCCAACCATGAGGGTGCATACCACAGACTAGCAAATTACCACTGTAAACCTGTCCGTGATAGTTACTACAACCAATACAAGCAGCATTTTTTTCTAGTGTAGCTTCTACTGTGTATGGAAAACCAGGATCTATATCTTCGGATATGTCCCCTAATTCCCAATAAATTTCCAAAAATGGTTCGGTCAATTCCTGTAAAAACTGTTCGTGCAAAGTAGCGAAGGTATCAATATCAGCCACTAATGCGTTTTGTACTTCTTCAGTAATTTCTTCCGTAATCTCAAAAAAAGCGTCTACCATATCATTTATCTCTAGGAAGAACTGCTCTACTTCATCAGTCACGGCTTCAATCATGCCTATTAAGTCTTTTTGCCACTGTTCCATAACTTGTACTCTAAAAGGCTAAAAACATGACGCTTAACACCGCTTGACTGGAAGCTATCGAGTTTACGGTTGGTAATTGCAACTGAAACCATCTTGGGTACAGCGTCATTTTTCGATAATTACGAGAATTAAATGTTCCTGATACCCACAGTAAAAAATTGCTTTTTACGGTTCACGTTGCAGCCGTTTTAACTCTTCCTGTAGTTCTAGCACTTGATCGCGGAGATGATCTACGTTATCGCCATTTTCTTTATTTTCTTTTTTCGCCTCTTTCACACTAGGCTCTTCGTCATCATCTATGATATTTATCCGACGAGGTTCGGAAGGGGGTGTTTTTTCAGGCGTTTGTCCAGAAGTTGGTTGCTGTTGGGCTTGCTTCATCATATCTTCAACGAAGCGACGAGCCTCTTCTGTGTTCATCTCGCCTTTAGCCACCATTTCATCTGCTAATTTCTGGACTTGCGATCGCAGTTCGGCTAATTTTCCGCCAGCTTTTTCGCCAGCGTAAGAAGCTAACCCAACGCCGAGATAAAAAGCTTTTTGTACAATATCTCCAAAACCAGGCATTGCTGCTGAAAGCTCCTACAAATAAGGCGACCCGGAGACTACGCCTACCACAAGCATCCCTTATTGCTGCTACCTTCCGGTCCTGACAAGATTTGGGCGTTGAAGTTGCATAGATCCAGGTCTTCCATCATCATAACACTAAAATTCAAAATTTGTGTACTATTCCACAACAATTCGCCATTCAAATAATTGGTAGCTGACACAATCGTTCTGTACCAAGGGATCAGCCAATACTATTGCTTGTGCTTCATCCATTGATGCCGCCTCAAATAACATCATTCCACCACCCTTTTGCGCCCAATAACCTGTTTTAGCTTTGTGTCCTTTAGTAATCAACTCTTGAACATAGGCTCTGTGAGCGGGTACATATTGGTCAAAGGTGGGTTTATCAAGCTTACCAGTTTCAATTTTAACAAACCAAGGCATATTTCAGATCGGGATTTTTAGATTAGCAATGTTTCATTTAGTCTAAAATATCATGATTTGTTATCGTATTCCCGCTAATTCATATATTTTTGTGATTTATGTAATATTTCAGAACAAACCGCTATCTGTTTACACATCTATACTGTATACTTAGTTAGTAAAAGTTAAGAATAAAATGAGTCTGAAAACAGACAACTAGTAAATAAAAAACTCATATACAAGAAATGCACTGTGGAAATCGAGCAGGAACATTTAATTGTATGAGGATTATTTACTTGTTGCCAGAGGTAAACAGAAAATTTCGCATTGGCTTTTTTCCTAATTACCAAACTGATTAAATCAATGTCACCAGGATATAATCATGCCTAGCAAATTAAATCTCGATAGCAATGAAACTCTTAAAAAAGGTGCGAAAGGACCAAAAGTTCAACAACTACAAGAAATCTTAAAAGCACTCAATCTAGATCCAGGAATAATAGATGGTGATTTTGGCAATAATACTGTCAAAGCCGTTAAACAATTTCAAAGTCAAAAAGGGCTTGAAGCAGATGGTGTAGTCGGAAAAAATACTCAAAATGCTTTAAATAATGCTCTTGGACAAGCAACAACAAGCGCAGCATCATCTATATCATCTCCAACTTTAAACACCCCTACAAAAGGTTTTGGTGGGATAACTGGAAAACTACCACTTCCGGGTGTTCCTCTCATCAAAGAATTTGAAGGTTGTGATTTAAACGCTTATCGAGATCCTCTCAGTGGTAATTTACCTATCACCATTGGTTGGGGTACTACTAAAAAAAGAGATGGTAGTAACTGGAGATTAGGTGAAAGTATCACTCAACAAGAAGCAGATGATTTATTGATGCTTCAGTTGGAAAATAGCTATCTCCCACCTCTGCAAAAAATTCCGGTTTGGAATGAGTTAAACGCCAATCAACAGGGTGCTTTATTAAGTTTTGGTTATAACTTGGGTGCTAACTTTTACGGTAGTTCCAATTTCAAAAGTATGACTAGAGTGTTGAGAGATAAAAAGTGGGATGAAATTGAAGAAACTTTTCTAAAATACAGAAATCCTGGTAGCAATGTAGAAGCAGGATTGAAACGGAGAAGACAAGCAGAGGCTAAACTATTTTTAACTCCTGTTTAGTTAATAATTCAATCCTTGCAAAGAGGTTTAACGAAACCTCTTTACATGACAAGAATCCTATTTAATTACCATTGGGACGCTGAATAATTGTCTCTACTACTCGTCGTTTTGCTTGTGGATCAATTCCTACCAAACGCACATATTCACCGCTATATTCAGATAAACAAGCTTCTAAGGTAGAAATAGCATCGGAATGGGCATCAATTTGAAAAGAACCGCAACTTTGCCAAGAACCTGTGCGAAAACGTCTTTCATCAATGTGTTCAATACCAATTTTATAACCTTGAGCTAAAATTTGTCGAACTTGTGCTTGAGTTTCTAAACTTAAATGAGTAGGTTGATTAATCGCAGGTTTACTCACAGGAACTTCCGCAATAGGTGAAGTTGCTTGATAACCTTTACCTCGATTTAAACGATTATATTCATCCACTAAATGAGAAGTTTCCACCCGTTTTTGTTCACCAACCATAAATTTACCCGACTCGATTAAATGCGATAAAGTAAAATCTGGCTTTTTAAATTCTGGTGGACCCTCCAAACTATTCACAACTCGCAAAGAGACATTTTCAAAACCAATTTGATGGATGAAATTACGGATTTGCTCATCATAAATCCGGGAACGCAACGCACTAAAAAAGTCAATAGATTGATGGGGAAAAGTATCAACAAATTGTGCAATTTCTCTTTGTGAAAGACCATCTTCTGCAAAAATTCCTCCCACAATTCCTACCTTATCATCGCGGTTTGGTTCCCAGTAAAATTTGTCCATTCTCCCATCACGAATTAATGGTGCATAGAGAGTAGAAAAATCATTTCCAGTGACAATAATCGGGACACGACATAAAGGATTGGAATCATAACTTCCCGGTAATTGCACATCTGTGGGATTATCAGCAATATTCATCAATGTGGCATTTACCAACTGAGTATTTACTGTATATTGAGTTCCTTCATCAAAACGTCCCGCACCAGCATCTAAATCATTAATCATCAGTACGCACATTTTCCCCCGTACCTTGATTAATTCTGCTGTTTCCCGATAACGTAACCGAATTAACCGCGCAGGATCTCCCGCGTCTGGACTTTCTAATTCTCCTCCAGATATCAAGGTGACTTCGATACCCATTTTCTCAAAAACCAACTCGCATTGAAAAGTTTTTCCCTCACCTTTGCGGCCATGAATTCCTAAAATTAAAGGAACGCGAATCCCAGGAATATTTAAGAAATTTTTGGTGATATGAACTGCAAGTTTATCAAGAAAACTAGGCGCAATGTAGTAACTCATAGAATGTATCCCTGGTTAGTTGTCAGTTGTCAGTTGTTAGTAGGGGCGAAGCATTTGGAAGATAAATTATCGGTCATTGCCAAAAATAGTTCTCCAAATGCTTCGCCCGTACAGTTGTCAGTTGTTAGTTGTTAATTATCTAAGTCACTTTCGAGAACAGAGGCTAGAACTTGTCTGGTATTAGTTTGAAATTCTTTGACATTAACACGATTCAAAAACCAAATTGATAGTAACATTCCTAAAGCTTCTAAGACAAATACCAAACCATAAGCTAATACTAAATTATCTGGTAAAAACTTACGTCCCAAATCTAAAACTGTACCACCAATTACCGTAGCAATGCCTCTAGATAAAGATTGGGCAAGTCCCCAAGCACCAATAAATGTACCTGCGGCTTCGGCAATTGTTAAGTCTAACATTAAAGTTACTGCTGCGGTGGTCACAAAACCAGTAGCTAAACCAAATAAAACTAAAGTTGATTTTAGGAGAGATGGATTTGCAGAAAATCCCGAAAAACCTATTAATAAAGCGGCAAATGCTACTAAAATACAACCTAATTTTATAGTTCGAGCTTTACCTAAACGGGGAACAATGAAAAAACCCGTGATACCATAGGAAATTAATATCCCTGTCCCGTAAAAAACGTTGAGTTTGGTACTTTCTGCTAAGGGCATTTTAAAGACTTGCCCCGCATAAGGTTCTAAAATGGGATCTTGCATAAACAAGCTAATAGTCATCACTAATAAAAATGTGAAAAACAAGCCTGTTTGGGGACTAGCTGTTAAAATTTTCCAAGCACCTTTTAAGGTGATACCATCTTCCCGATTTCCTTTATTGGCACGATTCAAGAAACGGGAATATTTGTTTTCAACCCCTGCAGTTGCCACAATTGCTAAACTAAAAACGATGCTGGGAACAATTATAAATAGACGATTAATTGCCGCTTGTAAAGTTTCTAGAGGTGCGTTTGCATCTAATTGTTTTAATAAGCTGGAACTGATGATTGCTCCCACTATAATCCCTACCATTAACATTGACCAAACAATCCCCACAACTTGAGAACGGTTGTCTTCTTCGGAGATATCCACTAATAAAGCTGCAAATGCTGTACCACTAGCGCAAATTGCTAAACCGTAAATTGCGAACACTAAACCGAGAACCGCTGTCCAACCGATGGTTTGGGTAGTCCATATCCAGGTATCGCCAATATTAGCGGCATTTAACTGCCACATTACTTGTACCGCAAAAAATGCGGCGATCGCAAATATTCCTGCTCCTCCCCAGACATAAGCCGTGCGATGATAACCTAATAAGGGTTTAGCATCGGACATTTGCCCAAATAGAATCCTTGTCGGTGCGATAAAATAAGGTATTGCTAATACTAAGCTGCCTATAGTTGCCGGAATTGCGATTTCTTGAATCATGACGCGGTTAAGCACTCCCAGAGTCAAGATAGACATCATACTCAACCCCATTTGAAACAATCCTAGCCGAAACATGGTCAAAATGTTGACCTTGGGGATAGATAAGGATTGATTTGGGGTGTCAAATGTATCATCCATTGCCATAGCTGCTTGTTTGTATTGTTTACCAGATACAGAAATCAAATACAGCACTTCCCGGTGTTATGAGGTACATATTTAGCGGGCAAGACTTGTACTGAGCTTGTCGAAGTATGCCCGCACTACAAGAGTTTCATGATTCAACTTTGTACCTCATAAGAGCGGAAACCGCTGTATGAGTCCTATGTTATCTCAATTAAATGGTAAATTAATTTTGGCAATGTTCACAGTTAATTTTTATTAGAATACAATTCTCACTATGAATGATTCATCAATTACCATTACTAAGTTATTAGATTCTGATTTAGAAGAACTGAGAAAAATCAGTCAAGAAATTTGGTATAACCACTATTCTTCAATTCTCAGCCATGCACAAATCGAGTATATGCTAACTAAAATGTATGGAACAGGAATAATTGAAAATGAAATTTATAATAGAGGGATATTTTATGATCAAGTTTTGCATAATTCTAAATTAGTTGGTTATTTATCTTACAGTTCAGAAATAATAGATAGTATTAGTTATTTAAAATTACATAAATGTTATTTATTGCCATCATTACATGGTTTTGGCTATGGTCAAAAAATGTTATTTCATATTTATCAAAAAGCGCAAGCAATGAACTTAAAACAAATAATTCTGAATGTTAATAAAAGGAATGAAAAAGGAATTAAAGCTTATTCTCGATTTGGTTTTAAAATTATTGATAGTCAGGTAATAGATTTTGGTAGTGGCTTTGTTTTGGATGATTATATCATGGGTTACGAGCTTTAAAAAATAAGAAACTAATTCTGATTAATAACTTGCTTGATTAATTTAATTATTTAGTAGTTTATTGAGTAGGGTGTGTTAGCGATAGCATAACGCACCTAATTTTTATGTAGTAATTTGTAATTGTGTAGTAATAAGCTGATACATATTTATTAGACATTGTACTACTTATAAATATAACCATTAGAGGATGTTTGAAAAGTTTTTAATGTATAAATAAACCCCTCTCCAAACCTC